>NZ_OY730230.1:0-300000 GCF_963422545.1 uncultured Flavobacterium sp. | reverse complement strand
GTGGTTTTAGTAATGAAATTGCAAAATTGCGTGAAGAGCTTTTAAATTTTGCTTCGTTAATTGAACTCGAATTAGATTTTGCAGAAGAAGATGTAGAATTTGCTGATAGAACTCAATTTTATGAACTATTGAATCGAATTGAATTCGTTTTAAAACGTTTAATCGATTCGTTTGCCGTAGGAAATGTTATTAAAAACGGAATTCCGGTCGCAATTGTTGGAGAACCAAACGTTGGGAAATCGACTTTGCTAAATGCTTTATTAAACGAAGAACGTGCTATTGTTTCAGACATTGCAGGAACAACTCGTGATACTATCGAAGACGAATTGGTGATTGGCGGAATCGGTTTCAGATTTATTGATACGGCAGGAATCCGCGAAACTAAAGATGTTGTAGAAAGTATCGGAATCAAAAAAACTTTCGAAAAAATAGATCAGGCTCAGGTTGTGATTTATTTGTTTGACGGTTTAAAGTTTCAGGTTTCAAGTTCTGAGTTTGTTTCTGAAATTGAACAAATCAAGAATAAATATCCGCTAAAACCTTTAATAATTATTGTGAATAAAAGAGATATATTGTCTGCCGACGAAGTTTCAAACATCACAACTAAGCTTGAGAATTTAAATGCAAAACTTTTATTGATTTCAGCTAAAGAGAAAATTGGTGTTGACGATTTAAAGAATGAATTACTTTCTTTTGTAAATACCGGTGCTCTTCGTAACAATGAAACTATTGTAACAAACACAAGGCATTACGATTCTTTACTTAAAGCTTTAGATGAGATTCAAAAAGTGAAGTTTGGTCTTGAAACAAATCTTTCCAGCGACTTAATTGCTCTTGATATTCGTGAAGCTTTGTATCAATTCGGGCTTATTACAGGTCAGGTTTCTAATGATGAATTACTTGGGAATATTTTTGCTAACTTTTGTATTGGGAAGTAGCAAAACAACTCAAAACAAGAATAACAAAACGAGTTAGAATATTTATAATCAATATTCTAACTCGTTTTTATTTATTCTTTCTTTTAGACAATTTTATCATTATGATTTTATAAATGATAAATATTTTTCCTCACATGATCCAAAATGTACATAGTAATATATTGCATTTCCATAATTCTGGATTTCGAATTTATTTGTAGTATTACATCAAAATCTTTTTTTGAAAAATCAGTACAATTGATCATTGTTTCTGTAACAGACAGGGCAATTGAATTTACTCTAATTTATCTTGGGCCAACTCAATTGCTACTGTCTTACTGAAACTATGCTATTATATCTTAACTCTTATAACTTATAAAAGTATTAAATTCATATTACACTAAAAGAAATGAGGAGTTGTCGTTTTACCATTGTTTTTGAATAATTCATAGCGCAGGAATATTTCATGCGAACCAGAATTATATTTATTCAAGTTAGTGGTTTCCCAATCATAACCATACCCCATATATAGTGCGTTACTAATCTGAAATCCTACCATAGAACTTACTGCAGCGCTCCATCTGTAAGCTACTCCAACGACAAGTTTATCGATAAACATAAAGTTTGCCGAAACATCTGCCTGTAATGGAGCTCCCTCGACCATTTTTAAAAGTGTTGCTGGTTTGAATTTTACGTCAGAACCCAAATCAAATACATAACCCGCCATAAAATAATAATTAATTTTGTTCTTGTATATAGCAACATCATTATCATTGTAACGATTGGTTTCGATAAAGTTTGGAACCGATAAACCTAAATAGGCTTTGCTGGAATGCCAATAGATTCCGGCTCCAATATTGGGTTTAAAGACGTTATCAAAATTCTGAAATTGTGGGTCACCCTGATCAGCAGGGTTTAATTTATTAACATCAAGATTAAATAAATCTCCGGTAGCTTTAAGACCAAATGAAAGTTTAAAATCTGCCGATGTTTGTATAGTATAGGAAAGATCAACAGAAAAAGTACTTTCATTAGTAGGACCTATTTTATCATTTATCAGCGAAAGACCTATTCCTAAATTACTATTGTTTATAGGTGTATTTACAGAAAAGCTACTTGTTTCTGGTGCTCCGTCAAGTCCAACCCATTGTGTACGATATAACCCAAAAATACTCAGAGCTCCTCGTGATCCCGCATATGCCGGATTGATATTTATCGTGTTGTACATATATTGTGTAAATTGAGCATCTTGTTGTGCAAAACCCACAACAGAAAAAAACATAAAAATCAGAACCAATTTTCTCATTTATTTTACTTTTAAGATGATTTAATAAAAAAACAAACAACTTCAATTTGCTTTTACTAATTATTTAGTGAGAAATAAATATCCAGCCTGCTGATGAGCATTAGACTCACTATCTTTATACTTTAAAATATAATAATAAGTTCCCTCTGGTAATTTATCAGAATCCTTAACCGTTGTACGACCCTCAGAGAATCCTTTAAATACAACATTAATATTGTCATAATGATCACCTTGGTACACTAAAACTCCCCAACGATTATAAATTTCAACTACATTGTCAGGATAACATTCTAATCCTTGAATATAAAATAGTTCATTCATTTTATCCCCATTCATAGAAATAGCATTGAATATTTTTATAACACATCCCGAAATTGACAATACCGTCGGATTATCGTTAGCCACACTGCCATAATCTGATTTGTCTTTTACTAAAACTCCGTTTGTACTTGTTCCTGATACTTCAGCCTGATTTGATATACTTCCCGAATTAATATCAGATTGCAAAATAGAATAAACACCTGAAAATGAAGTAGTATCTTCTTGTCCAACTGCTAAATCTATCGAACCTCCTGTCATAATAATTCCTTTTAGCGGATCTGTTATTGATACCTTATTCAAGGCAACATTTCCGGTATTAGTCACCGCAAAATTATACGTAATGGTCTCTCCTGCTTGCGCAGAACCATTTCCGTTTTCGTCATTAAAATGAGCTGTTTTAACTAATGCAATACTTGGTCTTGCTACAAATACAGTTACTGAAGCTGTACTACAATTGGAAGGATTTGCTTTTTCACAAATAGTTTACGTTAAAGTATAAGTTCCTCCTGGAGTGTTTGGTAAAACATCCAAAGTCCCATTTGAATTTGACGTGAAATTTACATTCGGTACAACTGTTAATATAACATCTGCGGGGTTTATAGGCAATCCGTTGAAAGTATCATTAGATAGTACATTCAAGAACCCTTTTACGCCATGTATTCCATCAACTGGATCTACTGTATCATTGGTAGCTATTAAATCTGCAAAAAGCGAACAACTGATTCCAAAATCTAAATCCAAATGAACTCTTTCTGTTGGGCTCAGAGTAACCGTTTTTATGCTTTGGGCAGTAGCACCGCAAACCATAAAACTTTGTGCTTTATTTGTTTTTGGAGAAATTCCCTTTAGAGTGTTACTTGGAATAATCTTTACCAAACCAGTACCGCCAATTGCTTGAGATTGTACCTCAAGGTTTGAATCCATTTGCAATTTTATACTATATTCTCCCCAAGGGTTTGAAGTCCCTGGTCTATCTCTCCAGTATCCTTGAATTCCAATTATTGTGTTTTTTAAATATCCATTTGGACCCGTTATTATAATATTTGGGCTCTTTGCGTTTCCAAATCCTGCCATATTTAACTCTCCGGCGTTAAGTGGGCCTCTGCAACTGCCATCACCATTAAAATCAATCCACTCCCATTGACTATAATCAATAGATCCGTTTGCGTCTGGAATATTCTTGGTAACAACCCCATCATTATTAGCATCATACCATTCATCTTGAATTCCATTATTATTCAAATCATACCAAATATAATCCCCTAATACCGGTAATGCTGACAAATCATATTCAAAATCAAATTTTTGAAAACCACAACTTTGTATTGTTGTAAAACGTAAACTTCCATTTACAGGATATAATTGATGAACACTATTTAAATTTGCATCCTGAACCTGTACCAAATAATCTCCTGGAATTATTCCTGCAAAACTATAAGATCCGTCGCTTTTTGTTAGCTGCAATAAAATAGGACCTGTCGTTTTATTTTGCGGAATTAAAGTCACAGGAACATTAGCCAATACAGTATTATTCTGTAAATTTTTAATGATACCTGAAATATTTGCTGTTGAGTTACAAGTTACTACGATTTCATTCGAAACTGTTGCACAAGTCTGCGGAGTCAATTTATCACACAATTCATAAACTACATTATAAGTTCCTGGTGCTGTTCCTGCATCTACAGTTACTTTTCCGGTTGTTGGATCTAATGTAATTCCTGTTGGCCATGTTCCAAATACTGCAACGCTCGCATTTCCTGTTGCTCCTAATACTGCAGGCATTCCATTGACAATATCGTTAGATGTAATGTTTGCAAAAACTATTCCTCCTGTAGATGCGATAGTACCGTTTTCAGCAATTGGTTCTACAATTGATAATACTTTAATTTCATTCGAAACTGTTGCACAAGTCTGTGGAATCAATTTATCACACAATTCATAAACTACATTATAAGTACCAGGTGCCATTCCTGCGTCTATAGTTACTTTTCCGGTTGCTGGATCTAATGTAATTCCTGTTGGCCATATTCCTGATACTGCAACACTCGCGTTTCCTGTTGCTCCTAATACTACAGACATCCCATTTACAATATCGTTCGATGCAATGTTTGCGAAAACTATTCCACCTGTAGATGTGATAGTACCGTTTTCAGCAATTGGTTCTACAATTGATAATACTTTAATTTCATTTGAAACTGTTGCACAAGCCTGCGGAGTCAATTTATCACACAATTCATAAACGATATTATAAGTCCCAGGTACTGTTCCAGCATCCACAGTTACTTTTCCGGTTGCTGGATCTAATGTAATTCCTGTTGGCCATGTTCCAGATACTGCAACGCTCGCATTTCCTGTTGCTCCTAATACTACTGGAACTCCATTCACAATATCATTCGATGTAATGTTTGCGAAAACTATTCCTCCTGTTGATACAATGGTTCTATTTTCGGGTTTTGGGCATACATAATTATTTAGCACAATGACTTCTGATGATAATGAACTGCATAATCCCGATTTCGCTATTACAATATAACTACCTACTGACGCAGTTACTTTATCTCCAACTATACTTACACCATTTGATGGAATTACTTCGTATGAGTATAAAGCATTATAATTTGAAATATTAAAACTACCATTAGCATCTGAACACGATGGCTGAATCAAATTATTTAATATTGGTTTTGATATTAAATCTACTATCACGGTTGTACTATTGGAGTTCACTTCTGCACAGTTGCCGTTTTTAACTACCGCTCTAAACTGTGTGGTCTGGGTTAAATTTCCTGATGTATAACTCGCTGTGGTGTTAGCAATGTCACTCCAGCTTAAAAATGGACTGACGGCGGATTGCCATTTGACTACGGTTCCTGTATGTCCGATTAAAGTCAGTTCCGTACTTGGGCTTCCCCAACAGGTGGTGCTGCCACCGTTTACTGAACCTCCAATGGTAAGAGGATCTATCGTAGCTGTTACATCGAGTCTGTTTGCGGATTCACAGCCTGAAACAGTTTGGGAAGCAAAATAATGGGTACCGCTAATCAAAGGAGTGCTTGTTGTTAGCGGACTTCCTCCGCTGGATGCCGCATACCAGTTGATGGCACTTCCCGTGGCACTTAAATCTCCAATGATGGAAGCTGCACAGAAGTTTTGTGTCGCATTTCCTGTTGGAGCCGCGGTGATATTTATTGTAACCGTTACATCGAATCTGTTTGCCGATTCACAGCCTGAAACAGTTTGTGAGGCAAAATAATGGGTGCCGTTTACCAAAGGGGTGCTCATAGCCAATCGACTTCCTCCACTGGATGCCACATACCAATTGATGGCACTTCCCGTGGCGCTTAGATCTCCAATAGTCGAAGCTGCGCAGAAGTTTTGGGCCGCATTTCCTGTCGGGGTTGCGGTGATATTTACATTAGCCGTTACATCGAGCCTGCTTACCGATTCACAGCCTGAGATCGTTTGTGATGCAAAATAATGCGTCCCGTTTACCAAAGGGGTGCTGGTAGCCAGTGGACTGCCGCCGCTTGATGCCGTATACCAGTTGATGGCACTTCCCGTGGCGCTTAGATCCCCAACGGTGGAAGCTGCGCAGAAGTTCTGGGTCGCATTTCCTGTTGGAGCCGCTGTGATATTTACATTGGCCGTTACATCAAGTCTGCTTGCCGATTCACAGCCTGAGATCGTTTGGGAAGCAAAATAATGGGTGCCGCTAATCAAAGGAGTGCTGGTAGCCAATGGACTGCCGCCGCTGGATGCCGCATACCAATTGATGGTACTTCCCGTGGCGCTTAAATCCCCAATGGTTGATGCTGCGCAGAAGTTTTGGGTCGCATTTCCGGTCGGAGCCGCTGTGATATTTACATTGGCCGTTACATCAAGTCTGCTTGCCGATTCACAGCCTGAGATCGTTTGTGAAGCAAAATAATGGGTGCCATTTACCAAAGGAGTGCTCGTAGCCAATGGACTTCCTCCGCTGGATGCCACATACCAGTTGATGCTACTTCCCGTGGCGCTTAAATCCCCAATGGTCGAAGCTGCGCAGAAGTTTTGGGTCGCGTTTCCGGTCGGAGCCGCTGTGATATTGACATTGGCCGTTACATCGAGTCTGCCTGCCGATTCACAACCTGAGATCGTTTGTGAAGCAAAATAATGGGTGCCATTTACCAAAGGAGTGCTCGTAGCCAATGGACTTCCTCCGCTGGATGCCGCATACCAGTTGATGGCACTTCCCGTGGCGCTTAAATCTCCAACGGTCGAAGCCATGCAGAAGTTTTGGGTCGCGTTTCCGGTCGGAGCCGCTGTGATATTGACATTGGCCGTTACATCGAGTCTGCCTGCCGATTCACAACCTGAGATCGTTTGTGAGGCAAAATAATGGGTCCCGTTTACCAAAGGAGTGCTGTTAGCCAAAGGACTGCCTCCGCTGGATGCCGCATACCAGTTGATGGCACTTCCCGTGGCGCTTAAATCTCCAACGGTCGAAGCCATGCAGAAGTTTTGTGTCGCATTGCCCGTTGGAGTTGCGGTGATATTGACATTGGCCGTTACATCGAGTCTGCCTGCCGATTCACAACCTGAGATCGTTTGTGAGGCAAAATAATGGGTCCCGTTTACCAAAGGAGTGCTGTTAGCCAAAGGACTGCCTCCGCTGGATGCCGCATACCAGTTGATGGCACTTCCCGTGGCGCTTAAATCTCCAACGGTCGAAGCCATGCAGAAGTTTTGTGTCGCATTGCCCGTTGGAGTTGCGGTGATATTGACATTGGCCGTTACATCGAGTCTGCCTGCCGATTCACAACCTGAGATCGTTTGTGAGGCAAAATAATGGGTCCCGTTTACCAAAGGAGTGCTGTTAGCCAAAGGACTGCCTCCGCTGGATGCCGCATACCAGTTGATGGCACTTCCCGTGGCGCTTAAATCTCCAACGGTCGAAGCCATGCAGAAGTTTTGTGTCGCATTGCCCGTTGGAGTTGCGGTGATATTGACATTGGCCGTTACATCGAGTCTGCCTGCCGACTCACAGCCAGAGATCGTTTGTGAGGCAAAATAATGGGTACCACTAATCAAAGGAGTACTGGTAGCCAATGGACTGCCTCCGCTGGATGCTGCATACCAGTTGATAGTACTTCCCGTGGCACTTAAATCTCCAATGGTGGAAGCGGCGCAGAAGTTTTGGGTTGCATTTCCTGTCGGAGTCGCTGTGATAGTAACATTGGCCGTTACATCGAGTCTGCCTGCCGACTCGCAGCCTCAGATCGTTTGTGAAGCAAAATAATGGGTGCCGGTAGCCAATGGACTTCCTCCACTCGATGCCGCATACCAGTTGATGGTGCTTCCCGTGGCACTTAAATCTCCAATGGTGGAAGCGGCGCAGAAGTTTTGGGTCGCATTTCCAGTTGGAGCCACGGTGATATTAACATTGGCGGTTACATCAAGCCTACTCGCCGACTCGCAGCCTGAGATCGTTTGGGAAGCAAAATAATGGGTGCCGTTTACCAAAGGAGTGCTAGTGGCCAAAGGACTTCCTCCGCTGGATGCCGCATACCAGTTGATGCTACTTCCAGTGGCGCTTAAATCTCCAACGATGGAAGCTGCGCAGAAGTTTTGGATTGCATTTCCTGTCGGAGCCGGTGTAGATGCAATCGTAACAGAAATGGCATTCAATAAATTTATTGAACAGGAAGTCCCTAATTTAATAGCTTTTACAGTAAGAGTGGTCGAGCTATTCAATGCCGCAGAAGTTAGAGTTAGGTTAGCTCCTGTACCTGATTTTGAAGGACCATTAGTTGAAGCTCCATTAAATAACTGATAAATAATTCCACTTTCTGAACTCTGAATGGTCACAGCAACAGTTGAACCGGAACAAATGGATGTTGAAGCCGGAGTCACATTCAAGCTATTCGAAGGATTCATACATACAACCGTAACCCCTGCTGAGGCATTTCCTTCACAATTTGAACCTGTCGTTGCCTTTGCTGTAATTACACCTCCCATATATAAAGAGCAATCCGAAGACAAACTGCCAATGGTCCACGTACCGCCTGAAACAGTTGTGGTTCCGCCAACTTGAAATCCATCTACAAAAAGGCTAATAATATCTCCGTTTGTGCCCGTACCACTTACTGAGCTTCCACATTCGTAAATAGGTGAGGTAGTAATTGCCAAAGCATTTGATGATTTTGTACCAACAACTACCGAATTTGATGCATTACTTAACGAAAGGCAGGTTCCTAATGCCTTGGCTGTAATAGTACTACCAAGAGCAATACTGATTCCTGTTGAAGCAGTCCATGTTCCGTTAGCAGCAACTGTTGTAGTTCCTTCTAAAACTCCATTTTCATATACTTGTATTGTTGTACCAGCCGCCTCGGCTAATGTACCTGAAACACTTGTAACAGCCGCCGCTGAACAAATAGGACCGTTAATAATTGGAGTAATTGCTTTTCTTTGTACTGTTGCCGTCACAGATCCGGTAGAAATACATTTTCCAGATGCAATAGCAGTCACAGACAAAGTTTGGCATTCTCTAGCAGAGAGCGACAAACTACTAATAGTCCATGCTCCACCAGCTGTAGTTGTTGCTGTTCCTATCTGTGTCCCGTTTGCTAAAAGATTTATAGTGACCCCTGTAACATTATCAGGAGAATTTACCGATCCGGAAATAGAAGTCGTCGAAGAAAGAACCAGGCTTGTTGTTATAGTAGGATTCGCAGTGGCAGTAGCGGTGGAATATTGACAATCATAAGTGTAGCCTGACTCACATTTTCCCGGTTCCTGATAGGTAAAAAGATAAACAGCCGTACCAAAACAGTTACCTGTCTGGCACTTGAAAAGTACGGTTTGAGGATTAGAAGTTGTTGTTACAGTGTTTAAATTATTAGGTGCTTCCAAACTTAATGCAACTGGATTTATAAGAGTACCATTGGCATTATAACACTTAACAATAGTTCCAATTGGTCGATTTACGGTAACTGAATACCCTTTACTTCCTGATATCTTAGTAATGTCTCCAGCTGCCGGTACCGTTGTTACCAAGGCACAACTTACAACAGTTACGGGATTACAATTCGCTATAGACTGTCCTTTTCCTGAGGCGGTTGCCGTGGTGGTAATAACCTGCCCTGTAGATAAAACCGGAGAAATCCCAGTAAGAGTCCATGCCCCTAAACTAACAGAGGCTGTTCCAATAGATACTCCATTCTTATATACCGTTATCACAGTGCCATCAGCTTCAGTAGAGGTGCCAGATACCGATGAGGCTCCCGTACTAATATTGGAAATTCCTGGGCAAAGCGAACGATCCGGACATACTACACCAGGCGCGCAGGGAGTATAATTATCAATAATTTGTACAAAGCAATTTTCAAGACTGCCGCAGCTGGAATCTGTACCAGCAATGTCAGAAGCTGATGCAGGATTACACAGAGTTGATTTTTGGGCTCCCATGTTATCAACCATTGCCATACGTACGGCTGTGGTTGAATTGATAGTCGTGGATAATGGTGCGAACGTAGTTGTCAGGTCACTCATCTTTACGAAAAAATCATAAAAATAATCCGGATTACCGCAACTTGTGGTCAAGGCAATCGACTTTTGGTAATTTGTAGTTCCTGTATACGAAATAACAGGAGTACAATTATTATTATTTACATCATATACAAAAACACCAAAATTTGTGGCTAATACTATTTCTATCTCAAAGCCTGGATTCGAATTTGAATATTGTGGATCAGCATTAGGTCCAACTCCTCCGAATTTACCATCAGTGTCAATCAAAATACTATAACTTTTTGAATTAGGTGAAGTACTTCCCATCCTCATCCTAAAAAGCCAATTCCCATTACCATCTAAATAAGATTGAACGGGATCCTGATCTCCCTGATCTACAAAATCAGTAAAACTACAATTTGGCCCCGCACTAAGGTCGCTATTTGGTTCTGTCATGGGAAAGACCAATGATTTGTATGGAATCTCGCTTTGAATCTGATCATCTGTTGTAAAACCATTTATAGTAGCCGATGTAAATCCATCTCCATTAGGATCAAGTACTGTAGTTCCACCTCCTGTAGCAGGGTTATATATCGTTCCCGGGGTTTGGGCAATAACTTTACTTAAACTCAATAAAACAAACAATGTAATAAGCGAAATTTTTTTCATAATCAAAAGCTTTTATTTGTACAGAATAACCTTTTTAACAAGTGTATTATAAAAATATATCAACCCAATTTTATAGAAATTTTACTACTATTCAAAACATACTGTTCGCACTAAATCAATTAACTTAAAGCATTAAATAATTTCATCTAATTCAATTGACAAACAACAAATAACATGTAAAAAACAGGTTTTTTTGATGAATCAATCCAAGAATAAGAGATAAGGAGAAAAAAGTTTAGATTGTGACAAGAAGTATATTGGCACAATAACTTAGCTGACAAATAATAATTTATTATGTCATAAAAACAACAAATGAACCATCATGTTCGAAAAATTCATTTGCAGAAATGAATTAAACGATTATACTCCGTTTAATTTTTTTACATACAATAAGTAAGTAATATTAGAACCTATTATTTTAGTTCTAAAAAAATCACACTTTGGTTGTGTGAAACAAAATTCAGAGTAAATAATTCCTTTCATAGGTATGTTTTTTAGATGATAGCTAGTGGCTTATGTAAATGTAAGAAAAAAGAATAAAAAAACAAACAAACTATCACTAAATCAGTAATTTATTCAATATAATAGTCAAGTATGGAAAACCAATTATATTGATGAAAGGTCTCATTTAAATTCATTTTAAAACACGACACAGTATTCCTCAAATCAAAAATAAATATTTACTTTTAATTGTTTATAGGTAAAAATACGCGTTTCTTATCCTAAACTTTCAATGCTAAATTCAGTTGGGGAGTATTAAAAATATAGCAACAAACCCTTTTATAGAATTGGGTTCTTCTTATATCCTAGTTTTGAAAAACCAATACAATTGCCCATAGCTTGATCAAATTACTCCAAATCTGATAGTCACTTTAGACCAACAAAGAATGGTTAATTTTTCCACTAAGCTCAGAAAAAATCTAATAATGAAGTTATTAAATCTGAAATTATTGCTGTTGGAAACAGCAAAAGCATGTTGAAAAATGAAGAAGTAAAATCTGTAAAAGGAACTTTGGATGAATTAGAATTAACAGGACAATAAACAAGTATTACATCAAAATCTTTTTTGGGAAATAATCTTTAATTGCTCCTTAACAGCAATTATTTTATTTATAGTTAGTCCTATTTTTTCATCAACATCATTTCCTTTTATTACATAATCAAAAGCACCATACCTTAAAGCATCAACTGCTATTTTACTATTTTCTTGTCCTAAGATTATGATCACATATATATCAGAATTATATCGCTTAATTATTTTAAGCGCTTCAAATCCGTTAATATCCTCCATATGATGATCCAAAAAAATGATATCCGGATTTTGATGTAAATTATCAATACAATCTGTACCGTGTGTATAATGAGTAACATCATTATAATTCATGTTTAAAAGATATTGATTGTACATATTAGCACAAAAAATATCTTCTTCAACTATGAAAAATTTGAATTGGGGCAGGTTTTCCATGTTATCTTATTTATATCTGATAACAGGTAATCCATATTCAAGCCAAAAACATAATCCCTTACAAATAAACCACTTACAAACTTACAAATAAATATAATTTTCCACTTTTTGGAAAATTTTCCATTTTTCAAAAATTAAGCTATAGTTTCTTTTTTCAATTGGTCTACAACTATAAGCAAGGTTTGTTTTATTTGAAAAAATAAATGGCTGATTTTTTCTTTAACAGGCTGCTCTTTTGTAATTTTTTCCAGGATACTAATTTCATCTTTAATACTCACTATTCCCATACTTTCAACACTTGGCTTGATCTTATGAATAAGTTGATTCAGCAATAAAAAATTATCTGAAGACAATGCTACTTCTGCCTTTGGAAGTATTTCCTCTATTTGATCAATAAAAATTACAATCATTTTTGAAACAAATTCTGAATTGCCTCTACTGATTTTTTGCAAAATTTTTAAATCATAAAGTTCCCCATTGCTCTCAAAAACAGGCTTATCTATATCTTTAAATCGTTTATTGGTAAATCTTGATATGGTTTCTATTAAATCAAACTCTTCAAACGGTTTGGTAATATAATCATCCATACCTGCATTTTTACATTTTTCGACTTCACTTTTAAAGGCATTAGCAGTAAGAGCAATTATTGGTGTTTGTAGCTTCAACTCTTCCCTAATTTTTATTGTGGCTTCGATACCGCCCATTTGCGGCATCTGGACATCCATCAGGATAATATCAAATTTCTTATTTTCCAAAATTTCAATCGCCTCTAAACCGTTAGTGGCTTCAGTTACCACACAATTAAAATAATGCAGAGAATTAATGGCAACCATTCTATTGATAATATTATCTTCTACTAATAAGACATTAATTCCTGAAATATCAACATCAATCTCATCCTGAACTTTTTTAATATTATTGATGTCTCCCTTTTCAAAGTTTAATGTAAAACTAATTGTAGTACCCTGAGCTTTCTCACTTTGAACCTTAATCTCTCCTTTCATCAATTGAACCAATTCCCGCGTAATAGCCATTCCTAAACCTGTGCCTCCAAATTTTCTTGTTATCGCCTTATCCTCTTGAGAAAATTTATTAAAGATGATATCTGCAAAACTTTGCTCCATTCCAATTCCGGTGTCCACTACAGAAATTTGCAGCGTCTGAAAAGCTTTGGCATCTTTCACCATTTCACATTTCAAATATATTTTCCCTTTATTGGTAAACTTCAAGGAATTACCAACCAGATTAAATAAAACTTGTTCTAATCTTAAAAAATCTCCTTTTAAAACCATATTAATATCTGGTGAAATCTGCGAGATAAGTTTTAATCCTTTTTTCTTGGCAAGGGGTTCAAGAACTGCGACTACATTATTAATTACGTCTTTAAAAATAAAATCTTCTTCTTCAAGAGACATCTCCCCTGCTTCAATTTTAGATATGTCTAATATATTGTTAATGATCGATAGTAAATGTTTTGAAGCTACAGTACTATTCTCAACATATTTTTTTTGCAAATCTGTAAGTGGCTGTCTTTCTAATTCCCGCAAGAAACCAATTATACCATTAAGAGGTGTACGTATTTCATGGCTCATATTTGCTAAAAAAATCTCTTTAGCTTTAGAAGCTTCCTGAGCCTTAATTTTTTCATTTTCCAGTTCCACCTCCATCCGTTTTTGCTCTGTGATATCAAGATGAATTCCAATAGAACCAACCATATTCCCTTTGTCATCATAATTAGGTGCTCCTCCAATAGTCCACCATCTTAATTCACCTCTTTTATTTTTAACAGGCATTTGATACACATCAGAAATTCCCAGTTCACGCAACCTGTACTTAGCTTTCATTTTGTCAATATTCTTTCCAAGTACAAATGTTTTAGAAGGATTCAAGCCAATGAGTTCATCAATTTCAAATCCTGAAATACTTGCAAAGCTTTGATTTGCATATTGAATTGTTTCATTATTATCAACTTCGATAAGTCCTAAATTCATGTTGGCAATAATATTGCGATATTTTTCTTCCTGAAATTTCAGTTTAGTTTCAACTTTTTTTCTCTCTGAAATATCCTGGATAAAGGAGCAAAAAAATACTTCTCCATTTTGCTCTATGGGTATAATCGAAATTTCTACAGGAAATTCATGTCCTTTATTATTTATCGCCGGCAGCTCTATTTGTTTGTTTAAAACCGGTCCTCTACCCTTGCCTGTCTCTTCATAATGTTCAAGTCCTTCCTGATGTCCTTTTTTATGTCGATTAGGAATTATCGTTTCATCTAAGGTTTTACCTAAAACCTCTTCCTTTTTCCAACCAAAAATAGTTTCAGCCTGATTATTCCAAAAAGTTATTTTTCCCTTAATATCAATAGTGATAATAGCATTCAATGAAGAATTCATTATAATACGATTACGCTCTTCACTTTGTTTTAATAGATTTTTACTTTTAATTCTTTGTGTTACATCTGTAGATTTCCAAAGATGTCCAATACATTGATTTTCAATAAAAATTGGTATATAATCTCTTTCAAAAAAACGATTATCTACCGTTTCAAGTACTTCGCCAATTACAATTTCTTTATTTACTAAAATTTCATTTATCCTTTTCTTATAAGCTTTACTATCTTTAAACAATACTTTAGCTTCCTTTAAATAATCAATTGTCTTTTTCCCTATTATTTCATCGGGAGAAGCACTGATACTGCGTATATCGCATAAATATTGATTAACAAATAAAATAGTATCACTATTGTCTACAACTAAAATTCCTGATTGTAAGTTCCCTAATAATGTCTTTAAAAATTGAACGGTTTCAAGCAGTTTTTTTTCAGTTTCTTTTCTTTTAGTTATTTGTTCACTTAAATATTTTGAAATAAAAAGAAGGTCATTTTTTTCTTCTTCGTTTATCGATCTATAACCCTGATCTAATTCGGTAAGGCTTTCGTAAAGATTTAAAATGGATTGTTGTTTTAACTCATACTCATTTTTTAAATTCTGATTAACCTCATTATATTCGTTTTCACTTTCTTTAAATGAATGATCCATTAAATCCTTATCTCTTTCAAAAGATAAATAAGAGTCATTAACCGTTTTTATAAAAGATTGAAAAGATGGATCATCCTGAAGACTCAGAGGTATATTTTTATTAATTTGCCTTTGCAAAAGTTTATGAATATCCATAACTACTCTATTTCATTAATACAGGTAATTGTCATTGTTTGGTTGTGAAGTATACACTCACCAAATGGTTTCAATGGCGAAATCTCTCCGTAAGAATAAAAACCGGAAAGAATTGTTTTATCCCCAAAAATATCAGAAACAGCTTCAACTTCCTCGTCTATTCTGCTTCCCAGAATTAATTTTCGTCCCACACAACTAATCAAAAGAGCTAATTTTGGACTAAAACTATTTACCTCTAAACAAGAGGATGCTGCCTCACTTGCCGCATCTATTAATCTGTCAAAATTAGCTTTCATAAAACGTACTTTACTGCCTTTTGGCACATCACCTGCAAATGTCATTGTCTGATTGGCTTCATCTATCGACAAAATGGTTCTGACAATTGGTTCATCAACTCCATCAACCTTAATTGACAGCGGGAAAAGTAATGCAGAACCCGGTAATTCTTCTGCATATTTTCCTAAATAGATTTTATACAGATCTAATACACTCCTTCCGTCAATTTCATATAAAACATTGCTTTCAGATTTGGTTACAATTCGTTCTAATCCAAAACTTTCCCATCCTCCTAAAGATCCATGAGATACAAGTAATTCTTCACCATAAAAACCAATAGCTATAATTTTGCCCTGTTCTGGACTTTTATTCAATCCTACAATAGTTTTTTCAAACTTTGATCCATCACCTGCAAGCCCTCCTACAATTAACACCTCTTCTTTTTTTACGGCATTCATTCCATTTACTAACTCACTTCCATTTACTTTTCCTCCATCTGATAGTATTAGAACTAATTTTAAATTTTCCTGATCAAATTTACCAATTAGAGAAGATCCCGCCTGAAAACTATTTTCAAAAGCAGTTATATCAACCTCGTAAGTTTTAATTAGAGTTGAAGAAAATTTAATTGCAGTAAGGGATATGGTATTGTCTAAAACTTCATTTTCATAAATTTCGCCAGCTGAAGAACAAAGAATCAATTGTGAAGCCGGAAATTTATTTTTTAATTGATCAAAAACCTTCTCGTCTGATAAAAGCTCTCTTGAACCAAAACCTAAAACTAAGTCTAAATCAGCGAAATCTAAATTATCATTATTTAATTCTCGTACAAAAGAATTATTTTCAAATAAAATTGTAGCTATTTTCATTTAAATCTTTTTTTTTAGTTTGACTTGATTGAATTAAGTTGTAAATCGTAGATTTTCCGATGTCTAATTGTTTAGCTGTTTTTATAACATCATCATTATTCTTTTTTAAGTAATGCAATATAATTTCAGATGTAAACTCTTTCAACGTTTTATCTTCAGACAAGAAAAAATCATTTTCAATTATACTGTCAAAAGTTAAATCCTCGACAGAAATTTCATTGTTTTCGCACATTACACAAGCCAGATCAATGATCGATTTAAGCTCTCTTATATTTCCGGGAAATTTATGCTTGAGTAATTTATCTTTAGCCTCTTTTGAAATACTTATTGTTTTCAATTTATTCTCTTTTGTAAAAAGATCAATAAAATGCTTTGATAAAAGTAAAACATCGTGACCTCTTTCTCTTAAAGGTGGCAATTCTATAGGAAGTCCGACAATCCTATAATAAAGATCTTCTCTAAACGTTCCTTTTTTTACCTCTTCTTTTAAATCTTTATGAGTGGCAATTATGAGTCGGATATTAAACTTAATAACTCCTTTTCCTCCAAGTCTTGTAACTTCTCGTTCTTGCAATGCCCGAAGTAATTTACTCTGAAGATTTAAATCCAGTTCAGCAATTTCATCAAGAAAAATTGTTCCTCCATCAGCCTGTTCAAATTTACCGATCAATCTTTGATCAGCTCCAGTGAAAGCTCCTTTTTCATGGCCAAAAAATTCGCTCTCGATCAATTCCTTTGGAATCGCCGCCATATTTAATGCTACAAATGGTTTGTATTTTCTATCAGAGTTATAATGTATAGCCTTAGCCACCATTTCTTTCCCGGTGCCTGTCTCTCCGGTAATAGAAACATTTATGTTTGTACTTAATGATTTATTTATTTTATTTAGAACAGCTTTTATTGCCTCACTTTGCCCTAATATGGTCTTCTCGAAGCTAAATTTTTGCTCTAATTTTTCTTTTAATTCCTCAACCTCATCGATGAGACTTAAATTCTCCCTGATTTTAATAATCGAATTCCAAAGCAACTCTTTTGTATAAGTATTTTTTACGATGTAATCTTTGGCTCCTGATTTCAAAAAATCGACAGCCACTTCAATATCTTCCTGACCGCTTATAACAATAATTGGAATTTTATTATTAATCAGTTGAATTTTTTTAAGTAGTAAATCACCATTTATATCAGGTAATCCAAAATCCAAACAAATAATATTGGGGTTCTGAAACAAGTTATCCAAACACTCCTTCCCGGTTTGAAATAAGAATACTTCAAAATCAGGATTTAATTTAAGGTGATATTTTAAAGTCTCTCCAAAAAAAGGGTCGTCTTCAACTAGAAAAATTTTAAATGGTTTCATCTCTAATCTTTTAAGTTTTAATCCATACCAATTTAAAGAAAAAATCCTACATATCTACATTTAAACGATAATTATTGTATTTTAACGAGATTATTCACAGCCTACTGGACTCAAGAACTAAGTTTCTAGGTTTTATATTCGCCACGAATTCACGAATGATATTTAAATTAATTCGTGAATTCGTGGCGAAATCATTTAGATTTAGTTTTTTTTATTTATACTTTTTTTATTATCAATCAAATTTAAAATGGGTATAAACACCCTTTTTTTACTTCTTATATATTGATAACTTTGGTAGAAATTTACTTAATAAATTACAATTCAGTAAATTAAACCTGATTATTTACCAATATCTACAAAAAGGAATAGAACCTCAACTGAGTATTTTAAATTCAGTAATACTTATTTAAACGGAGATCCAAGAAGAGTTTAATGCTTTACCTAATTCTGCAAACAAAATGGAACAATCTTCTAATACAAGTGAATCATTCAAAAGCAAACATAGTTATTCTATAATAACAGCATTAATTATTGCTTTGTTAACGTGTGGTTATCTCTTCTATATTCTTCCTAATAATGAGACAAAAGAAAATACAAAAAATATAGTGATCTTACAAGGCATCGAACAGCAATTAAAGAAATACATCGATGATCAGGTACAATATATTAGCGAAGAAAAGATTGTAGACAAAAATCTTTCAACTTTTAAAGGTTCCAAAGATAATTTCATAGATACCATTACAATTAACAAAGACACATGTAGTAAAGTTCTCGATGGAAAAATAACATTAGCACGAATAATTAAATTTTCACCACCATCTAAAAAAAGCATTCATGATACTATTAATATTGATCTTGCTAAATTTCTGAGCAAAATTAATTCTACCACACAATTCACTTCATTTTACATTTGTCCAATAGAAAATGGAGTATGTCTGGCTCATAAATCTTTTCCATCCCAAAATGTCAGCCTTGTTGACCAGGACAGTTTAATTAAAAATAATAGAAAAAATGGTCCTTTTACTTTCAAAGGATCTACAAAACGTTATTATGCAGATCAAATAAAAATTCCAAATACCAATTACTCAATATTCTTAGCTGCAGGAATTGATAGTTCTGTTTTTCAAACCAGTATCCGACAAATTGATAATAACTTATTAATTTTCAGTTTACTATTAGTCATTATTTTAATATTAGGTATAAACTTTATAAAACCAATTGTAAGCAGTTATAAAGAAAGACTTAGTCAAACAGATTTGGTTAGTGTTGCGTTTTCAACTGGAATTTTGATTGCCGTTTTAGTTGTATTTGGGATAGTATCTTACTGGGATAATGCTGTAAAAACCAGAAGTGCAAGTGATTTAAAAGGATTGGTAGATAAGATCGATTCCTCCTTTAACAAACAAATTACAGCATATCAACATTGGGAAAAAGATAGTGCATTTGTCGCAGAATCGAAAAATTCAAAAAATAAATTTCTTCAAATACATCTAAAAAATGGTTCAGAAATTACTTCTTTAAATGGAGAATCTTATATCAAAAAAAATACTTTACCAGATAGAGAAGATAAATCCTTTCTTGACATTGACATTTCTAATTTAAAAAAAGGACTAAAAGACTCCCTAAAATTTGATTATTTAGACAACTATTTCCGTATGGACGGTAATGGATTAATAACGACCAATTTCAGTGCTTCTATTACTGAAATTCGCAGAAAATATGCCGATAGAATGTATTTTCAAATGCTTCAGCAGAGAAATCCGGACAATCAAAAAACAGATAATTTACTTACGGCAGTTTTCTCCAGAGAAGATAAAAAATACCAATGGATATATGCTGAGAAAAATCCAGAATCAGAGGAAAAAGGTATTAAAGGTATTGCTTTCAGAGAATATTTCTCAGAAAACCTAACATTGCCTCCGGGAACTGGCTATATGCTTATAGACAGAAATGGAGAGGTATTAATGCAAAATGATAGGGAAAAGAATTTATATCAAAATTTGCGTTACGGATCAAAAAGAAACCTTGAACTTATAAGTTTATTATCCGGTATAGACCAGAAATCATTTGATATGGAATATCAAGGCACACCTTATCAGGTATATGCAAAAAAATTAGACATCGAAATTGATTCTCCGGTATATATTCTCGGAATCCGTGATTTGTCACATCTCAATCGCTTATCATTATTTACTTTTAGTAACGGATTTTTAATTTCACTTTTCTATGGCTTTTTTATACTAGTAATCACTTATATTTATTCGGCTCTTTTTTATGCTGATCGTCTTAGCTTGTTTTCGAACCATCACTTTTACCATCTTTTTCCGGATAATACCCGAACTTATCAATACAAACAGTTATTAGTTGTTAATTCTATTGCAATACTAATGACAATTATAGTGTCTTTACTATCTTCTCCTTCAATAGCATTCATTTTCTGTACAATCGTTGGTGTTAACTTGGTATTAATTAACTTAATCACACTAAATATTCGTACTTCAAACCCCCAAAAAG
This sequence comes from uncultured Flavobacterium sp., assembly GCF_963422545.1. NCBI lineage: Bacteria > Pseudomonadati > Bacteroidota > Flavobacteriia > Flavobacteriales > Flavobacteriaceae > Flavobacterium > uncultured Flavobacterium sp. The sequence goes on along the minus strand of NZ_OY730230.1, from coordinate 279,639 downwards.
ACCTTATTACACTAGTCTTAATTTTGCTTTCTTTAATAATTTGTTTATTCTTGATTCTGTTCTTTTTTGACAGTTTATGCTTTGCAATCGTTGTACTTTTTGGCACACATGCTGGGCTAATCTTTTATTATAGAGGCTGGAGAGAAAGAGAGAAAAAAAATCTAGAAACGTTTAAAAATCAAAACAAAGGTGTTAATAGAAAAGTTTATACCAGATTCCTTACAGCAAGATTAATATATCACTTTGCTGTGTTTCCGTTCGTTTTAATTAGTGCGCTTTACGTTAATGAACTAAATGATTTTGCAAGTTTCTACTGCTCTTCAAATCAAACAAAAGAACAAAACGAAGATTCTATTAAAAAAGAAATTATAAATACTTACAGCTGTAATTGTAATGAAGAAACTGAAGAGAAACCGCTAATAACATTCCCAAATAGCAAAGACGATGTAGTACAAAAAGCAAATATTGGTTTTCTGGATCGTCCGGCTATGTTCGAAATTAAAAATTTCACATTAAATCCCTTTATAGACAAATATTACCTGAACTCAAAAGCTATTGTACAAAATGAGAATCTATTAAATAGCCTTTTTATTGTTTTTTCTCTATTTATTGCATTCTTTTTTCTCACCATTTTGGTTTACCATTTACTAAACTATTACAGCAATCGCTTCTTTTTTTATGATTTGATGCAGGCAGCTTATGAAAAATATTATCCCTGCACGAAAAATCAGCTGGCAAATGACCATATTTTTATTGCTATGATAAATGATGATGATGTCAAAGCACTAATTCAAATCAATAAAGAAAAAATAACGGATAATAAATATCCCGACACTTCTGACTGGCCAAAGAGAAAAACTAGTATCAATAAAGTTTTTGATAAAGACAAGAGCGCTGAAATATCTCCTTATTTAAGAATGGATTTTATTCTTAACTACAACAATGAGCAATTTGCTGATGAATACAATGAAATCTGGGAGTCATTGCCAGAACACGATGAAACCCGTAATGTTCTTTATGACTTTGCTCAAGATCATTTTGTAAATTACAAAAATAAAGATATCCTTATGAGCCTTATGGAAATTGGAATAATTGATTGTCATCAATTGACCGGAAGACTTAAAATGATGAGTCTGAGTTTTAGAATATTCATTTTGTCTAAAAGTAAAAGAGATCAGTCATTTATCACAAAATTTAAAGATGAAGGTAAGAATGGAACCTTTAGCAAATTGAAAATTCCAATTTTAATTATTGCCATTAGTGCCTTAATTTTATTGATGTATCTTAACAAAGACAGCTATGACAGAGTTGCGGTAATGGGAGGCAGTATTGTCTCCGTAATTGCTTTAATCAATAAATTCCTTGAGGCTAATAAAACTCTTTAATATATAAAGGAAATGTGCTTAATTATTATTCACAATTGGTAAAAAAACCATTTTAATCGTTCTAATCTGTGGCAAAAAAAATTAACACACATAATATTCGCCACGAATTCACGAATTAGATTAAAAAAAATTCGTGAATTCGTGGCGAAAAATCATTCTAATCCTTTTATCTCGATTGCTATCGGGAGTGGCAAAACTAAATGAGTAAATTTCGTTTATACGACAATTACTTTGCAGAAAGAACCTCCATAATCTTAGTGTAAATCTCCGTATTTTGGTAAACTCCCATAAAATTTTGAGCTCCCGGACCATAAGCAAAAACCGGAACAGAAACTGCAGTATGATCGTTTGTACTAAAACTTCCGTGAACGTAACCTTTTTCAATACTTCCGTCGATTAAAGAAAGTCCGCCAGTTTCATGATCTGCTGTTACAATTAATAAAGTTTCAGGATTTTTGTCTACAAACTCCATTGCTTGTCCTACCACCTTATCAAAATCCAGCATTTCGCGCACTACATATTCTACATTATTTTGATGTCCGCCATAATCGATTTGTGCTCCTTCGGCCATGATAAAAAACGGATTCTTTGACTTTGAAAAAGTAGTTGTTGCTTTCGCCAAAGATTTGCTCAAAAACTCTCCTCTACCCGCTTTCATAGAAACTACCGAAGCATCCTCTAAAACTATAAATTTGCTATTTTTAATAGTATCAAGACTACTGAATTTATCCGAAAAAGTATATCCTTTTCCAATCAAAATTTTAGATAAATCTTTACCGTCTTTTCTGGAATAAAAATATTTTTGCCCTCCTCCAATTAAAATATCTGACGGATTAGCTAAAAAATCATTTGCAATAGGTTCGTTATAACTTCTATCAGACTGATGTGCATAAAAACCGGCCGGAGTTGCATCTGTAATATCACCTGCTGAAATAATTCCTGTTTTATACCCTTTCTTTGCTAATTGCTGTGTGATTAATTCTAACGGTTTTCCGTTTTCATCAACACTAAGAAATCGGTTATTGGTTTTATGTCCCGTTGCCATTGCCGTCGCACCGGCAGCCGAATCTGTAATATAACTGTCTGAAGATTTGGTTATAGCCAATCCCTGAGTTGGTATATTGAATAAACTCAACTGACCTTTATTAGCCGTATAACCAGAATATATCTGAGTTAATCCCATTCCGTCACCAATAAGAAGTATTACATTTTTAGGTTTCTTTTTAGAAAATGTCAATCCATTTCTGGGAACATACGCTTGATGAAACTCGGTATTTTGATAAAATGTTGTTTTAATATTGTTAATGAATTGTGTTAACACCGGAACATTATCGGTGGCAATATAATCAACTTTTAAATTCATCAAAGTCATCCACGTATTTACATTATCCTGTGTAGCCCAGAATCTGATTTTTTTATTCTGATCGTGCACTTTTTTAATAATAGCTTGTACTTTCTCAGCATCGACTTGTGTCATTACACCTTTTCCATTCCAAACTGTGATTTCTTTCAAATCTTCGCTAATCATTTCAACGCGGGATAATTGTTCTGAAGAATAATTTTCATTCAATCTTCCGTCAAAATAAATAAACTCAGGATAATCTTTCCAGTTTGCCGGAGAAGGTCTGCTTCCTGAAATTACCACTTTTAGATTTTTGTTCGAAATTAAATCCGGATACATCTTAAGCTGTTGAACAATTAATTTTAATGTCGCATCGGCTTCTGATTTTATATCGATCATTAAAATTAAAGGCTTATTACTTGGATATGCTTTTCCTCCTAAAGTCTTAAACTTACTAGATAAAGGATCCAAATACATACTTCGAAGCGTATTATAAGTCACAATTTCTTTTGAAGTATGGGCAACGGCTAAATCGTTATTTACTAAAAAAACATCTGCTTCTATAACACCGGCTTCATTAGAATAAGCTTCGTAAAAAGGAAGTTTACTGGCATAATCATTATGCGAATGAATATTGGTAGAACTGTATTCCTGTGCTTGTGCAAACAGGAAAAAATGGAGACAAAAAAGGACAATTATTTTTTTCATTGAAAATTGGGTTTTGTTTTTTATCATAATATTTGTCATTTCGACCGAAGGGAGAAATCACACTAGAAATTCCGCCTCCATAATCGCCAATCTTTGTAGAGTTACGCGTGCGATTTCTCCCTTCGGTCGAAATGACAATATTGGGGTTACGATTTTGATCTTTTCTTAAACACAAACCAGCCTTCTTTTAAGTAAAAAAGGCTGGCTTATTTTATATATAAATTGTGTTCTTATTTTTTTTACAACTGCAAGCTCCACAACAAAGCTTGCAGCGCAAAAAAAACAAACAAACTGAAACTACAAACTACCAACCTTTATTTTGCGTAAGCGCTCCTTTACTTACTGCAATTTCGTCTGGTGGTATTGGCCAAACATGGTGAACTGCAGGGTTAAAATTACGAGCAGGATAAATCACGCTTCCGTTATAGTGGTGCAAAGGTTGTGCATAAGTTGCCTGAGCATCTCCCCAACGAACTAAATCAAAATGACGATCTGTCCATTCACCTGCTAATTCGCAACGTCTTTCTCTTTTTAAATCTGCAAATGTTGCTCCGGAAATACTTGGTAAACCTGCACGATTACGAATCATATTTATTTCGGTATCGGCACTTAAACCTTTCATTAATTTAGCTTCTGCCAACATCAAAATCACATCAGCATAACGCAAAAGAGGTAAATTCAAAGCTGTCGACGGTTTGTCTCCGTTTGCATTTACATAACGAATATCAATTCCTCCAGAATTTGTTTTTGGGTAACCGAATGGCTCCATGTATTTTTTGAACTGATATCCTGTTCTGTTACTAGAACTTACGGTATATTTACCTACATTAAAAGTTGCTAATTCACCAAAATACATAAACTGATCTCCTTTTTGCAAAATAGTAGCACTGCGTCTTTTATCAGCAGGATCATAAGCATCAAACAACTCTTTAGTAGGATAAAAATTTCCCCAACCGTTGTAAACTCCCCAACCTTTATCTTCTAAACATACTCCAGGAAAAATAGAACCCAATCCTGTGTTATCTGCACTTGAAGTTACAGACCAGATATATTCTGAAGACCAGTTGTTTTTAATTTTAAACACATCTTCAAAATTATCCAACAACTTGTGTTTTCCGCTGTTTACGATCATATTGGCATATTTAATCGCATTGTCCCAATCTTTTGCATACAAATAGGTACGAACTAAATATCCCCAGGCTGCAGTTTTATGAGCACGTCCGTAATTGTCTGGCGTAAGCTCATTAAAATAAGGCAATAAATCTGCTGCTTTTGCTAAATCTGCTGCGATATATGCGTAATTTTCAGCTACATTTTTAGCGCGTGGTACATAAACATTCGTTGGGTCATTACGATCCTGAATCGGGATTCCGGCACGATCATCTCCATAACGGTAAGCCAACTCTAAATGCATTACAGCATGATTAAAATAAGCTTCACCAAGCATCATATTTTTTGTTTTATCGTCTAAAGTAATCTTCGGAATATTACGAATTACATCATTACAACGTTTCATCACTTCGTAGTGCAATCTCCAGATATCTTTAGTATCAGATTCTGATCCGTCAACAATAAAATTCTTGATACGTTCTGCATTTTGTCTTGGTTTTGTTCCAATATCGTCACTGGCATTATTCAGCCAGAAAAAACCACGACCATACATATTATCATCAGAATACAAACCATAAATTGCATTTACTCCCGCTTTTGCATCTGCAGGCGTTTTCCAGAAATTTCCGGTTGACGGCGCTCCTTGCGGAATCACATCAAGTTCACTTTCGCAAGCCGAAGTGCTCAATAAAAGCACAAAACTCAATAATAAAAGACTTAAATTTTTCATTTTATTTGTTTTATATTTTTTTAAAAAGTAGCATTTACACCCGTCATATAAATACGAGAAAGTGGATATTTACCTAAGTCAAGACCAAAGTTGCTAAGACCAACTTCAGGATCCATTCCCGAGTACTTAGTAATTGTAAATAAATTTTGTCCTGAAATAAAGAATCTAAGTTTCGCTTTTCCGTTCAGCCAATTTTCTTTAACTGTATAACCAATCGAAACATTTTTTAATCTTATGAATGAAGCGTCTTCGATATAAAAATCAGAGATTCTCCCGAAGTTATTGTTATTGTCTGTTGATGAAAGAACCGGAATATTAGTATCAGTATTTGTTGGTGACCATGCGTTTTTAGAATCAGCCAATAAATTATATCCTGGGAAAGAAGCGTTAAGACCTGTATATTTAACCGCATTAAAAACTTTATTTCCAGCTACTGCATTAAAAAAGACATTCATATCAAATCCTTTATATCTAAAGTTGGCATTTAAGCTGTATGTAGTTTTTGGAAACGGATTTCCAAGTACTACTCTATCGCTGTTATTGATTACGCCGTCTCCGTTTACATCTTTAAATTTAATATCTCCCGCAACTGCATTTGGCTGATATACTGCACCAGTACTGTTTACATATGCTTTTGCTTCGGCAGTACTTTGAAATAATCCGTCTGTAGCATAACCGTAATAAGCACCAATTGGGCTTCCTACCTGATAAATATTAGCTAAAGGTAAACTACGAACTCTACTGATATTCAAAGGCTCAAGAGAAGTTAAACCATCTTTGATCGAAACAATTTTGTTACTTAAAAATGCAGCATTTGCCGTTACATCAAACTTAAATTCTCCACTCGTTTTTTGGTAAGTCAAACTTGCTTCAATACCTTTATTTTCAACATCACCAGAGTTTACAATTCTACCTTGTGGAGTTCCTGAAACACCCGGAAGCTGATCACGAACCAACATATCTTTGTTTTTCTTTACATAAGCATCTACAGATCCTGTCAAAGCATTGTTGAACATTGTAAAATCCAAACCAACGTTTGTTTGCTCTGAACTCTCCCATCTTAGGTTAGGATTTGACAATTCGCCTTCAGCATAACCATAATTAATTACCGGTGTCGAACCAATCAAAGCTTGAGTCTGATTCAATGGCACACTAAATTGGTATGGTCCAAGGTTTCCTAAATTTCCTATTTGTCCCCAGCTTGCACGTAGTTTTAAATTGCTTACAATTGGGCTAATGCTTTTCATAAACTCTTCTTCAGAAATTAACCATCCTGCAGAAATAGAAGGATAAACTTTCCAACGATTTTCTGATAGAAGTTTTGAAGTTCCGTCACGACGAACAATTCCTGATAATAAATACTTTTGATTAAAATCGTAATTCAGCCTTCCAACATAAGATGAAATGATTTCATCAGATGCTCCTGCTGCTGTCTGCTGAATTAATTTTGCATTTAGCAAATAACGTTGCGATGGATCTTCGTTATCAAAACCTGTTCCTTCAATCGTATAAAAGTCTCTCTTTGTTTCCTGATACGTATATCCGGCCAAAGCTTTGAAATTGTGTTTTCCTAATGATTTTTCGTAAGAAATCGTTTGTTCAGCTAATAAATCAGTAGTTGTAAGTGACTTTTGCGTTAATCGGTTAAAGTCGAATATTTTTCCAGGTTCTTTAATTTTCACTGCAAATTCTTTTGCATTATCCTGAATTCTGGTGTAACCCCAGTTTGATTTTACTTTCAATCCCGGAATAATTTCCCATTCTGCATAAGGATTAATCAAAATAGTCGAAACAGGATTTCTGTTATCTAATCTTTTCAAATAAGCCACAGGATTTATAACATCTCCATAAGAACCAATGTATTTCTCCGGAACTCCACCAAATTGTCCTGAACCATCTTCTCTATAGATTGTTGCATTTGGCGGATAAAAAATTGCTCCTAAAATTGCTCCTGTATATCCGCTTGATGTATTGGCACTCTGACCGTTAGTTAACGAATAAGATAAATTTTCTCCAATTGTAAAATTTGGTGCTAATTTAAAAGATGAATTTGCTCTTGCAGTATAACGCTCTCCAAAAGTATTTAATAAGATCCCTTCATTTTTTCTATAACTTCCAGAAACAAAGAAATTAGATTTTTCTGTTTTACCATTTATCGAAAGAGACAAATCGTGAATTTCACCTGTATGAAAAATTTCATCCATCCAGTTTGTTTTTGTCGTTCTTGCAGTTGGTTCAAAAGCCGGATCAAAAGCCGGAATTCTTGGCAAACCTGCGTTGTCTCTTGCAGTATTCATCGCATCAGCATATTCAGCAGCATTAAGAACATTCAGTTTTTTGGCTATATTCTGAAAACCTCCCTGATAATTTACATTTACATTAACTTTCTCAGAAATTCCTTTTTTAGAAGTAATTAAAATTACACCTCCGGAAGCTCTCGCACCGTAAATAGCTGCCGAAGCCGCATCTTTCAAAACACTTATCGACGCAATGTCATTTGGATTTAAAGTATTTAATGAACCGCTGTAAATAATTCCGTCCAAAACAATTAAAGGTGTTTCAGCATTCAAAGACCCAATACCACGAATGTTGATTGTAGGTTCTGCCGTTGGATCTCCACCATTATTAATAACGGTAACACCTGCAACAGTACCTTGCAATAATTCCGAAGCACTATTATAAGTTCTGCTAGAAGATTCTTTCATAGAAACAGAACCAACTGCTCCAAGAACTTCATTCTTTTTTACACTTCCGTAACCCATAACTACAACCTCTTGCAGTTGTTTCATGTCAGGTACTAATTTGACAGTTATGTTTTTATCCGTTTGTGTTACTTTAACCTCCTGATCAACATAACCAACATACGAAAAAACAAGAATGGCTTCAGATGAGTTGATTTCAATCTTAAAAGTTCCGTCAAAATCTGTCGTTGTCGCGACATCAGAACCTTTGTCTTTGATACCAACACCTGGTAATGGCATTCCGTCATTACCACCGTAAACAGTTCCTGAAATCCTTATTTCATTCACGCCTGCGTCCGAAACTTTTTGGCTCTTTTTGATAACAATATTGTTGTTTACAATTTCATATTTCAGTAAAAAATTGCTGCATATTTTATCTAATGCCTGTTCTAGTGTAACGTTACTTAGTTTTAAACTAATTTTTTGATTGGTATTAACCTGATTGGTTTCGTACATAAAATGTACATCTACTTGCTTTTCAATATTCTGAAAAACATTTTTAATGCTTTCGTTCTCTACTTTTAAAGTAACTCTCTTGCCAATATCAACGCTCCCTGCTTTTGCTGTTAATCCGATAAAAAATAAAGCAACTAAAAGAAGTCCTCTCGTTAATATGGATTTTTTAATGCTCTGGCAGTTTACGACGTACCGCATTTGTGTTTTAGTCATGTTTTTGTGTTTTAATTGTTCTTGGAATATGATTGGTTTTTCTACGTAGCTTTATTTTTAATAGTATTATAATGTGATGTTTTTTTAATTGTCTTGATACTTGTAAAATCGTTTTAGTAATATTCAAAAAAGGCATTTTACTTCAAATAAATCAAGCACTTAAGCAAAATCAAACAGATAATTATTCAAATTTAAATCTGCCAAATCTGCGTGAAATAAAAATCTTTTAATCCTTCAATCTGTGTCAAATATTTTTCACGCAGATTCTGCAGATTACTTCGCCTGTTCGCTATCGCTCGGGTGAGCAGATTTTTAATTTTTAATTCTCAATTTTTAATTCTTTTATTCTGTGTTAAAGATTTTTGACATTTATTTTATCGTATAATATAATTTCCAGATTCCTGTTTATAATTAGCATTTATAATATTGCACACCAAAGCAACGACCTGATCGACAGGAAGCTCTTTGAAATAAGCGCTAATTTTTAGATTGTTCAGATTCTTGTTTTCAAGCTGAATGTTCACATTATAATTGCGATTAATTGTTGCAATCACTTCTGGCAAAGGAGCATCTTCAAAAACAATGATATTTTTTCGCCATAGCGAAATAGTATTCACCGGAATATCTGTAAAGGCTTGCATTTTATTGCTTCGTGATTTAAAAACCACTTTTTGCCCAGGAGTTACATATACATTTTCTTCTGTAACCGTCGATTTTACATTTACTCTTCCGGTTAAAACCGAAACTTCCTGCGTGGCATGATCCGGATAAGCCTGAACATTAAAACTGGTTCCTAAAACTTTAGTATCCATTTTATCCGTATGAATTATAAAAGGATGTTTTTTGTCTTTAGCAACATCAAAAAAAGCTTCTCCGGTTAAATAAACTTCTCTTGTATCTTCTTTAAACTCGGCAGGATATTTTAAACGGCTTCCTGCATTAAGCCATATTTGAGTTCCGTCGCTTAAAACAACTTTAGCATGTTCTCCGGACTTTGTAACGTATTGTTTGGTAATAACTTCTTCAGATGATAAATAAAAGAAACAAGACAAACTCATTAAAACCAATAGAGAAGCTGCCATAGCCCAATTTCTATTCTGAAGAAAAATAACCTTATTTGATTTCTTTATGTCTCGGATTTCCTTTTTTAATTTAGAACGATCAGATTTAATAGTTTCAAGACTATTCAATATTTCTTCCGGATGATCGTACCATTTATTCCATAATTCTTCTCCTTTTACAGAAGGTTTACCTTCCAGGAAAAACTTTATATCTCGATGTAATTTTTCAGGCATTATAATTTATTTATCTCTTTAATAGTATGTCTTAGAAATGTTAATTTCAGGTAGGTCGACAAGGTTACGCTTTTGTTAAGAAAACAAATCGTACACCTGGATTTTTAAAATTTGTCGTCAGTTAAATTCGCCCAAGTAGCTTCGCATAAATTTTAATGCATAAGCAATATGATACTTTACGGTTTCGTGCGAAACATTAAGTTCTTCAGCTATCTCTTTGTTTGTATAGTGCTTAATTCTGCTTAGAATAAAAACTTCTTTGGATTTTTTTGGAAGCAATAAAGTGGCTTTATCTACCGCTTCCTGAAGTTCTTCATAATAGATAGAATCTTCGGTGGCATTATTGCTGCTGTAATCATTATTACTGCTATCAACAACTTCCTTTATATATTGGTCCGTAATAGTGTGTGATTTTATATAATCTAAAGTCACATAGCGAACTGAAGTATAGATATAAGCCGAAAACTTCTTTTGAATAACCAGCGTTTTTCGACGTTCCCAAATGGTGGTAAAAACTTCCTGAACAATTTCTTCAGAAACCGGTATTGATTTCATTCTCACATAAACAAAGCGAACCAATAAATCCCGATATCGAAAATACAATTCATCAAACGCTTTATCCTTGCCTTGTCTCAATAATTCAACAAGCTCTTCATCAGTAAACCTTTTATACATAATACGTCACTTTTGTATTATTTGGTGAATAAATGGTATTTACTGAAACACCAATTCCGGTTGTTTTCTGGCGATGTAATCCTAATTTAAAAAATGACATATTCTACAGTGTGTTGTTTTATAATATGTCTCCAAAATTAGAAATGAGGGTAGGTCTATAACGTTATGCTTATATTAATAAAAAGGTCCGATTATAAAACATTGTATTAACATTTCATTTCGTAGTTGTTATGAAGTAAAATTTAAAATTGAGATAAAGAATAAAAATGTCCTGATTATCAAAATTTCAATAACTTTGAACTCTAATATGCAGGCAAACCTAAGAGAACATATCGAAAAAATAATACCGCTAACTGATGATGAGTTCACATTTGTATGCACTCATTTTGTGACCAAAAAGTTTAAGAAACATCAATTTCTTATTCAGGAAGGCGATGCTGTAAAGTATTCTTATTTTATAATTTCCGGACTTCTAAAATTGGTACATACCGATAGTAAGGCTAAACAACATATTGTTTCTTTTGCTATGGAAGATTGGTGGGAAAGCGATTATTATGCCTTTTATACCCAAACCGAAGCCACAATGTCTCTTGAATGTCTTGAAGATACTGAGGTACTTTGTTGCACACTCGAAGATTACAGAAACTTGTGTAATGGTTTGCAAAAGATGGAACGCTTTTTTCTGGAGAAAGCAACTTTTGGTTTTCTTGGATCGCAGCGTCGCATAATTTCCTGGCAGACTTCCAACTCAAAAGAGCGTTACGAACAACTCTTAAAACAATATCCTTCACTTATTCAGCGAGTTCCTAAAAGTCTTATTGCTTCATATTTAGGCGTTTCCCGAGAAACCCTGAGCAGATTATCTTCTTAATGTGACATATCTCACTCTAAAATCGTGAGAAATGTCAAGACTCTATTCCGGTTCTTATTTTCAATTTTGCAGTACAAATTCTAAACTGTAATCATGAAAAAAACAGCAAGACTTTTAACCTTATTAGTATTAACGACAATGCCAATATTGGCACAAACTAAAAAAGCAAAGCAAATGGAAAAAAGAGAAATAAATCCTTGGGAATGGCAAAATCAACGAAGTTATGTACAAGCTGTTGAAGTAAAAAATCCAGAAGGAACGCTTTATGTTTCCGGACAAACCGCCATAAATGCTGACGGAATTTCTAGTAATGAAAACATGGAATCTCAAATAAAATTGGCAATTAAAAACCTGGAACAAGTAATCACAGAAGCCGGCTATGAACCTAAAGGTATTGTCAGATTAAATATCTACACGACTTCTACTATAGAACTTTGGCCACATTTTAATATCCTTCAGGATTGGATCGCCAAACATGGCATTAAACAAGCCACTACTTTACTGGAAGTGAAAACCCTTTTTGAAACCCTAAAAGTAGAACTGGAAGCTACAGTCGTAAAATAAGCTGTAACTATCTTACTAGTCCAAATCGTTTTTAGCCATTAAACATTGGTAGCTATTGTGTTCGAGAATCATCGGCGTGCCGTAGGTACACAATAGTTGCCATTTTGTTGCGTAACTACGGCACGTTAAATTTATTTCTATTTTCTAAATTATTTTAAATCATCAAATTCCAAATACAATTGTTTCAAAAGAACAATAGAACAATTAGTTCCATTAACATCAACCTGAATATCGTTTCCTGCTACACCAATTGGGCTATTATCGGATTTATTTACGTTGATTAATTTGTATTTTTCATTTTTTATAAGTGCATCCGAAGCTGTTTTTACTTGTAAAATCTGATCGAAATCAGGTCTGTTTGTAATTTGATGCGCCATAAATTGCTCTTTGGTGTTGCCAAAAAATATAAAATTGGTTGTACCGGACTTGCCTTCTGCCGGATTGAATTTTTTATAATAAATAACTTGTTTGATAGATACCACTATATCTGAGGCGATTTTTTTTCCACCTCTTTCAAAATGACCTCTGTAAAGATTTACTTTAAATGGTTTTGGATTTTGAATCATATCCGGTAAAATGAACTTTTCAGGTTCAATCGTGTATGTATTATATTCAGGATTATTTTCCTGATCAGCCATAAATAGTTTCTTGGTATTATTATCTAATTCTAACTCCAGGATAATTTGATAATCATGTGGAGAATGAAACATTGGTAAGTGTGAAGCATAAATTTTTTCTTTTCCAAAAATCAACATTCCATGTGTCGACGGTGCATCATTACTAACACTGTTGTGTTGATGTTGGGCACTTGCTAATGTCATGAAAAAGAATAAAACGAATGAAATTGAATAGAACTTCATGATTACTTAATTTGATATATTTTTTACGAAGATAAAAAACTTACTAAAGTTATACTCATCTTATCCGGGATTTGGAATAAAAGATGAAGAAAAACTGGACATTTTTTTTATTAAAAACTCAACATACTGCTCTATTTCTGTCGAAAAAACAGCTTTATTTTATTCTGACACTCCCTTTTGTCTAGAAAAAATCAAAAACACACAACAACTTAACAATCAAGAATTTAATTACAAAAATTAACTAAAAAAGGGTGATTTTCCCCTTTTTTGGTATCCTCTCATTTATCTAACTTCGACAATTCTTACAAGCCAGCATTTTGTTACAAGTTTAAAGCAAAGCCAGTAAATCTTCTTTTTTTATCTGCGCCTTAAAACTGACCCTTTTTAGTAAAATTTCATGTCATGAAAAAAAACTAAAAACACTTATTTGATTCCATAAAATAAGAGTGTAAAACAAAAATAAAATCTCGATTATATCTAAAAAAAGCAAATTTAGAATCAAGCTCTAAATACCGCTTTTAGAACGATTAAAATTTGAATTGCATTCATTTTTTCATAAGGCAATCAAATTAGCTATACGGTAGAATGTATTAAAACTTATCACAAGATGATTTTTGAAATTATTCAAATAATTGAAGAGCAGGTAAACAACTATCTCGAAGAAATTGGGCTGGATAGAACGGTAGTGCCTCAAAACATTGCTTTTTTAGAAACTCAAAACGAAACCGTATCTAAAAGCCTGGATGATAAAGTAGCACTTACCCTAATTAATCTGGACGAAGAAGCTACTTTAAAAAACTTTCCCAACCATGCTATCGAAAATGCTAAAACAATTTACAAAAACAGCATTATCAATTTAAATCTGTATTTACTTTTTAGCGCCAATAGAACTGCCTATATCAACTCACTTAATGATATTTCGAAAATCATTGCTTTTTTTCAAGGGAAAAAACTATTTACACAGGCCAATACTATTTACAACAGAAATAATATTGCGATGTCTAATATCGACAACTTCAAATTCTCGGTTGAGCTCTATACCCCAACTTTTGAAGAGTTGAACTATATCTGGGGAACATTAGGAGGCAAACAGCTTCCATCGGCTTTGTACAAAGTAAGCATGATACAAATTGAACGTGATATTGCACAAGCCGAAGGACAACTTATCAGCAAGATCAACGGCGTAACCAAAACAAAAGAGCAATCATGAGTTTTAATCTTACATACGGATTGTTATTTGAAGTAACGCTTCTTCACAATTATTTTCTCAATAGCGGTGAAGATACTTATGAGGGAATGTCGACAGATAACAAGAAAAAAATGCTTCAAAAATTTGACAGCGATTCATTTGCAACTATAACTCCAACAGTAGAAACTGCCACACAGTTAAAAAATTACAAAATGGCTTTTAAGCCTACAAAAACTGGATTCCGGGTATATATTAAAGTAATAGAAAATCAAGAAACCACTCCTTTTATAAGCGTTCCTGCTGATTTAAAACTCGACTTTAAAATCGTTATCAATGATTATCAATTTGAGAATTATACCAATTTGGAATTTGTACTGAATCAAATGTTTTTATTCAGCAACACTAAACCTGAAACTGAACCGGGAACGTTTAAGTATATTCCAAATTTCAGTGACAACATCCTGATTTCAGATGATTACTTAATATCCGAAGAAACAACCTCCATTTTCTTATCCAAACTTCATCCACAGGAAAGACAAGATATTTTTGGAATCATCTCATTGACGATGAAAGCCGATAATAATCCGAAAAACATTATAGATGATGGTTTAGGTACGATGTTAAGTCCAAATTTTAAGCTTCATTTTGATAATAGAAAAACGCTTTGGAGATATATCGACAGAAAAGCAGACAGTCACATTGATACCAAGACTGCAAAACCTTTAACCTATTCCGGTTTTGTTGAACTTGACCCTGTCAACGATTTTAATCCTTCGGAATCCCCAACCAGTACATACCCAAATCCATCTGTAAAATCAATAACAAAGATCGGTAGTGATTACTATTCAGAAATATTTATTTAATAATTAAAACAATTTATCATGGCAACAACTTACAAAACGCCTGGAGTATATATTGAGGAAATCGTAAAGTTCCCTCCTTCGGTTGCTCAGGTAGAAACAGCGATTCCCGCTTTTATTGGCTATACAGAAAAAGCTACTAAAAAAATCGAGAACGATTTACACAGGATTCCTACCAGAATTACCTCTTTACTGGATTATGAAACGTATTTTGGATTAGCATATCCTGAAGACACAATTTCGGTAAATGTTACTGATGTCGTAACCGATGGTGTAATCGACAGAAATATTGTGGTAAATCAGCCCAGCGCCCCAAAACCATTTTTACTGTATTATGCGCTTCAGATGTATTTTGCAAATGGCGGTGGACCTTGTTATATTGTTTCGGTTAATCTTTATGAAGCCATAAATGGCAGCCAAAATCCTGTTTTTTTAGGTGATTTAACAGCCGGATTGGATTTATTGAAGGCAGAGGACGAACCAACATTGATATTGTTTCCGGATGCAAAAACCCTGGCTGTAGGTGACTTCTATGCTTTATATTCGTCAGCCTTAATGCAGTGTCACGATCTGCAGGATCGCTTCGCTATCATTGATACTCAATCTTCTACTGATATTGCAGCTGATTCTCTGGCATTACGAGGGGCAATTACTCTTGAAAAAGATTACCTAAAATACGGTGCTGTGTATTATCCTTACCTTGATACTATTCTGGATTACAGATACGATGAAGATAAAATTTTAATCAAACATATAACCAACGTTCCCGATGCTATTTCTACTGCTTTGGGTGAAGTTCAAGATGCTTTCACCACTGTTACATCATCTATTGCAAGCTTAGTCACGGTAACTGATGCCGATGTCGATACTGTAAACGATTCGATTACCGGAAGTGTTGCTAATGTCCTGTTTTACATTGATAATGGATTAGGATACAACAATGCAATTCCCGCATCAGCAGACTTTTCAGTGCAAAAAACGGTCCCTTTCATTCCTATTTTAAAAGCTTTAACCAATCAATTAAGTACTTTGATTACGCAGAAGGAAAAAGTCAAAAAGGCAGCTAATGCAGCCATTGCCTCTGTAGAAGAAGTTGCCGGAGCCGGGAATGCTGTTCAGACAGCACTGAATGCTTTTGTAGGTTTATTTGAAGGAAATAACAAAATCGAGAGCGTAAGAGATAACCTTGTGGATTTGACTGCTAAACTAAAAGCAGCCAACACAGACGCAAAAGTGCTGCAAAATGTAAAAAGCAATACCACCAATGTAATTACTGAGATTGGTAAACTTCTTAAATTTACTGCACCTGCTTCAATCATCAATTTACCAAACAATACTTTAAATATTACGATTGACGTATTCAATCACTCCGTTGGAATAAACAATCTTGCAACGCTTGTTAACAATATCAAAACTGAAATCAGTCTTATTATTAACACTGATACCAACAATGGCGCAATGAATGGCCGTCACCTTGCCGATATTGTAGGCTTGGACAACAAATCATATAATGCCATAAAAACAGAGATTTTAGCACTTCCCATTACACTTCCTCCAAGCAGTGCTGTAGCCGGAGTTTATGCACGTGTTGATGCTAACAGTGGAGTATGGAAAGCACCTGCTAATGTAGGCTTAAACTATGTCTTAAAACCAACACTTAAAATAACAAATAACGATCAAGATGGCCTTAATGTTGATGTCACTGCAGGTAAATCCATCAACGCGATCAGAAGTTTTACCGGAAAAGGAACATTAGTTTGGGGATCAAGAACGCTGGCTGGTAATGATGCCGAATGGCGCTATGTGCCCGTTCGTCGCTTCTTTAACATGGCCGAAGAATCTATTAAAAAAGCAACTGAACAATTTGTTTTTGAACCTAACGATGCCAACACCTGGATAAGAGTGAGAGCCATGATTGAGAATTTCTTAATTCTGCAATGGAGAGCCGGAGCTTTGGCCGGAGCCAAACCTGATCAGGCTTTTTATGTAAGAGTTGGTTTAGGACAAACCATGTCGGCGATGGATATTTTAGACGGAAAAATGATAATCGAAATTGGAATGGCAGTAGTTCGTCCGGCAGAATTTATCATTTTGCGTTTCTCTCACAAAATGCAGGAATCTTAATTAATATCAACATTAAAAAAATATAGATCATGAGTTATCCGCTACCAAAGTTTCATTTCTCAGTTGACTGGGGTGGAACAAAAATAGGATTTACAGAAGTTTCCGGATTAGATGTAGAAACTGAAGCCATTGAATACCGTCAGGGAGCAAGTCCCGAATACAGCAAAATTAAAATGCCGGGCATGCAAAAATTCTCCAACATCACAATGAAAAGAGGATCGTTTGCAAACGATAATGAGTATTACAATTGGTGGAACACAGTAAAACTAAATAAAATAGAAAGAAGAGATATTACGATCAAATTACTTAACGAAGAACACCAACCCGTGATTACCTGGAAAGTAAAAAATGCGTGGCCAACTAAAGTGCAGTCGACTGACTTAAAAGCCGACGGAAACGAAGTTGCAATCGAATCTATGGAATTAGTTCACGAAGGTTTATCCATCCAAAATGATTAGTCATGGCTAACTATTACCCACCTGTAGGTTTTCACTTTTTAGTTGAATTTGAAGGTCTTGGTTCTAAAGAAAAAGACCATCAGTTTCAATCGGTTTCCGGCTTGTCTGTAGATATAGAAACTGAGGAGATGGCTGAAGGTGGAGAAAATAGATTCAAACACAAACTTCCTGTAAAGGCAAAATATCCAAACCTGACTTTAAAAAGAGGAATGCTGATTGATTCTGCTGTTATTGACTGGTGCAGGGATGCTATCGAAAATTTTGCTTTCAGACCCGTAAACCTGACCATTAAATTGCTCAATCAGGAACATCAGCCTTTGATTTCATGGAATGTGGTACACGCCTATCCCGTAAAATGGTCTGTTGAAGATTTTAATGCCGAAGAAAGTAAGATCGTAGTAGAAAACGTTGAGCTTACCTATAATTATTTCACCTTAATTAAAAGCTAATCATGCCTATAGAAATAAAAGAGCTTCACATTAAAATAAACGTGAACGAAGGATCAAAACCAAATACTTCTGCAAATGCTCAAAAAAGCAAAGAGACAGATGCAGTGGCAGAATGTGTAGAACAGGTTATGAAAATTATTGAACGTAAAAAAGAACGCTGACATGTTAGGAGAATTAGAAAAACTAAAAGTTGTTGCTTATAGTGATCCTGAATTCAACAACAAAATTGCTGATGGTGAATTTTCTACCTTAATGAATCCGGAAAAGTACACGTATCATTATAAAATTGAAACTGATCAGACTCAGGCTTCCGGCACAAGTACGGTTTCTCCAAGGTTCAATAAAAAATTACCTGAGAATCTGGAACTCGATTTTGTTTTTGACAGAACGGGAGTTATCAATGGATACGCAAGCTCTGACGATGGAATTATCGATGATATTGAAAAATTCAAGAAAGTCATTCTGGATTATAACGGTGACGAACACAAACCCAATTATCTCATTATTTCCTGGGGAACTTTGCTTTTTAAAGGCGCATTGACCGAAATGGATGTAGAATTCAAACTCTTCAAACCAGACGGAACTCCAATTAGAGCAGTTGCTAAAGCAAAATTTCAAGGATTTGTTGAAGATAATTTAAGAGCAGCCAAAGAAAACAATAAATCACCTGATTTAACGCATTACAGAACTGTAAAAGAAGGTGATACATTGCCTTTGATGTCCTTTAATATCTACGGTGATTCTAAGTATTATCTGGAAGTTGCCAGAGTCAATAACATTATCAATTTCAGAAAATTAAAAACAGGGCAAAAACTATTTTTCCCACCCTTACAAAAACAATCCTGATGAACAATAGCGGAGTCATACAAACCAGTCAAAGTGCCGATTTAGTAACGCATAAAATTTTAATTGAAGGAGAGGAATTATCCAACACCTATCAGGTAAAAAGCCTTGTGGTACAAAATGAAGTCAACAGGATTCCTATGGCTCAAATTGTTCTCACTGATGGAGAAGCTTCTGAAAGGGATTTTAAACTGAGTAATGAAGACCTGTTGATTCCCGGCAAAAAAATAGAAATAACTGCCGGTTATCACAATGATGAAGCCACTATTTACAAAGGAATCATCATCAAACATTCAATTAAAATAAAAAGCGGTGCCTCTTTGTTGATTATCGAATGCAAAGACGAAGCTGTAAAATTGACCATTGGCAGAAAAAGCAAATATTTTTATGATGTAAAAGACAGCGAAGCATTTGAAGAAATCATCGATGCCTACGGATTAGAAAAAGATGTCGAAGCAACAAATTTCAGTCATAAAGAACTTATTCAATACAACACTTCAGACTGGGATTTTATAGTTTCAAGAGCTCAAGCCAACGGTAAACTTTGTTTTGTTGAAAATGGTAAAATCACCATTAGCAAACCAAATCTTACCTCAGATTCGGTTGAAACAGTAACGTTTGGATCAACTCTGCTTGATTTTGATGCCGAAATGGATGCACGAAATCAATTTGCAAAAGTGTCTTCGTACAGTTGGGATTATACCAATCAGGAAGTAGTAGAAATTGAAGCCAATGATCCCGGTGTAAGCCTAAATGGTAATCTGTCAGCTTCTGATTTAGCCGATATTATCCAACTCGAAAATCTCGAATTACGTCACGGCGCAACCATTACCGAAGTTGAACTTCAGGATTGGGCAGATGCTAAATTGCTTTTTCAGCAATTATCAAAAATTCGCGGAAGAGCAAAATTTCAAGGAATTCCAACAGTAAAACCAAATACAATTATCACACTCGAAGGTGTGGGTGACAGATTTAACGGAAAAGCCTACATAACTGGAGTTTTTCACGAAATAGCCGAAGGAAACTGGACTATCGATGCACAATTCGGGCTAAATCCCGAGTGGTTTTCTGAAACATTTGACATTCATACACCAACAGGTTCCGGAATCATTCCGGCTATAAAAGGACTTCACGTGGGAATTGTAACGCAACTCGAATCTGATCCAAATAGTGAAGACCGGATTTTAGTAAAAATTCCAATTATCAACAATGACGAACAAGGTATTTGGTGCCGTGTAGCTGTGCCTGATGCAGGAGATAAAAGAGGTATTTTTTTCAGACCCGAAATCGAAGACGAAGTAATTGTTGGTTTTATCAATGAAGATCCCAATAATGCCATCGTTTTAGGAATGCTTAACAGCAGCGGAAAACCTGCTCCGATAGTAGCTTCTGACGACAATCACCAAAAAGGAATTGTAACCCGAAGCGAGATGAAAGTCATTTTTGATGATGAAAAAAAATCTATTGGAATTGAAACTCCTGCAGGCAAAAAAATAACGCTCGATGAAGATCAGGGCGTAATCAAAATTGAAGATGAAAATTCGAATGTAATCACGATTGACAGCAACGGCATAAAAATAGAAAGTGCCGGAAATATCGAATTCAAATCAACAGGAGATGTAAAAATCGAAGGCGCAAATGTTTCCTTAAAAGCCAACGCTCAATTTAAGGCAGAAGGAAGTGCAGGTGTAGAAATGTCATCAAGCGCAGTTGCTGTTGTAAAAGGAAGTTTAGTACAAATAAATTAAAATTATGGGAGCACCAGCCGCCAGGATTACAGATATGCACGTTTGCCCAATGGTTACGGGAACGGTTCCGCATGTGGGCGGTCCAATTTTACCTGCCGGTGCGCCAACCGTTTTAATTGGGGGAATGCCAGCTGCATGTGTTGGCGACATGGCTACTTGTACAGGTCCGCCTGATAGTATTGTCGCAGGTTCTGCAACGGTTTTAATTGGAGGAAAACCCGCCGCAAGAATGGGTGATTCAACCGCACATGGTGGCACAATAGTAGCCGGATTAGCAACAGTTTTAATTGGTTAATTATGGAAACAGCACAAGATTTTTTAGGTATAGGATGGAGTTTTCCTCCCGAATTTAAAGAAAGTACCAAAGAGGTAACAATGTTGACTGATGAAGAAGACATTAAAAGCAGCTTGGAGATTTTACTTTCAACTAAAATTGGCGAACGCCTTATGCAGCCCAAATACGGCTGTAATATGGACGAATTATTGTTTAACCCGTTGAACCGAACATTAAAAACATTTGTTTCTGAGCTCATTAAAACGGCCATTCTTTATCACGAACCAAGAATTGACGTTGAAAAAATTGACATTACAAAAGGTGACGATTTGAGTGGCGAATTATTAGTACTGCTTGATTTTAAAGTACGAGCTACCAATTCGAGAATAAATATGGTTTATCCATTTTACAAACAAGAAGGAACCAATTTATAAATTGTTAAAAAGATGAGTAATTGTACCACTATATTGAGTGTTTTGACTTCTAATGGCAGCGACCAAAAGCAACGCTATCTCAACGCGTTACAACCTGAAAACATTCATCTTAATGATTTTGACCAAGCCGATTGGATTTTATTTGCTGATAATTTTTCTGAATATGTAAATTATTATGAAACCTCTAATCCGCAAAAACCTTCAACTGATTGGAAGGCTTTTTTTAAGTTTTTTAAATTAACCGGTGAAAAACCATCCGTAAAAAATAAATTACTCCTGAATCGGGTAAAAAAAGAACTGGATAATCTAGTTGCAGAAAAAAAACAGGAATATGCGATTACACCACACTTAACATTATTCATCGCATTTTTAATGTTGTTGGAAAACAGCAAAAAAAGATACAATGACCTTACCAAACGTCATCTTGATTTTTATTACAATCAGATATTAAAAATTGATAAATTGCCCGCAACACCAGATAAAGTCTACATGATTTTTGAATTGGCAAAAAATGCTCTTCAGGAAAAAATAGATATAAAAACCGGATTTGACGGTGGCAAAGACGCTTTGGGAAAAACCCTAAATTATTATTCAAACAATGAATTGATAGCCAATAAAACTGTTGTTTCTTCATTGAAAAATGTATATAATGACGCCAAGACAAAAAAAATAGTTGCCAGCCCAATCGCAAATTCCTACGACGGTTTAGGTGCAGCTTTCCCTGATAAAAACAATACACAATGGTGGCCTTTTGGATATATCGAAGAAACTCCCGTATTACCTAAATTACCCGATACAGTCTTGGGTTTTGCAGTCGCCTCTCCTATTCTATCTTTAGCAGAAGGAAAACGAAGCATCGAGATGAGTTTTACCTTTGAGAATGCTTTCACTACTATAACTCCGGCAATGATTACAAAGTGTTTAAGCCTTCAGTTAACCACAGCCAAAAAATGGTTTGAGTTGACGGAAATACCGCTATCAGTAACGCTGAAACCATCCGTAACTTACGACACTACGGTAAGTGGAAAAATCATAAAAATTGCCTTTCAACTTGATGAAAGTGTAGACGCAATTACAGGATATAATCCCAAAATATACGGTGAAGAATTTGCTACAGATTTACCTGTTGCAAAATTTAAACTCGACATTACAAAAGACAATGGATATGATTTATACAAATCATTGGCAGAAAATAAACTGGAAAGCATCACTATCAATATTGATGTTCAGAAAATTAAAAATGCTGTTTTAGAAAACGACAACGGGATAATTAATGCTGCAAAACCATTTTTTCCTTTTTCTAGCCAGCCTGTAAAAGGCTCCAATTTTTACATTAAATACAATGAAGCTTTTGCTAAAAACTGGAGCAACATCAATGTTGATATCGCCTGGAAAAATACTCCGGCTAGTTTTGTCGAACACTATAAAGCCTACAAAAATTCAGCTCTAAATACAATTAATACAATTCAATTTAAAAATAGTGTATTAAGTAGTTCTCCTACTGCTAACTCATTTAATCCTGCCGACGCAATCGTAGGAGCAAATACTTATTTTGAATATATATTATCCATTTTATCCAATAATATCTGGCAGAGTAACAGTGCTGTCGCCTTATTTCCACTTGCTGCCCCGTTTAATACAACCTTTGTCGTAAATAATACCGATAATACTAAGAAACATAGCCAGCTAAAACTAACATTAAACACTTCGTTCCTGCATAATTTATATTCCAAAATATATGCTTTGGCGTTTTCTACCAAAGACGAAAATGTGGTTATCCCAAATGAGCCTTATACACCGCTGGTTGAAAGTCTTATGCTAAATTATACTGCTTCTGAAACGACCAAATTTAAAGCAACCGGAGTAGATACACTAGAAACTATTTATGATCAAAACGAAGCAAAATTATTCCACATTCATCCTTTTGGACATGCCGAGGAACACAGTTTCTTAAAAACAAAACTGGGATATCCGGAAAGCAAAAATTCATATTTGCTTCCTACTTATTGCATAGGTGGAGAATTATTTATCGGATTAGAAAATGTAAAAGAGTTGCAGCAAATTACCTTACTTTTTCAAGTATCCGAAGGAAGCGAAGATCCGGAAACACCATCATTTACCGGAAAACAAAAAATAGAATGGTCAGTCTTGGGTAATAACGAATGGCGTATTCTTGACTACTCAGATATTTTATTGAATGAAACCGACAATTTACTACAATCAGGAATTCTGAAATTCAGCTTACCCAAAGAAGCTACTCAAAATAACACAAGACTTCCTAAAAATTATATTTGGCTTAGAGCCAAAATGCATAAAAAATACAATGTGGTTTGCAAAATGATTGGGATTCATTCTCAAGCCGTTTTGGCCACTTTTCAAGATAATTCCAATGATTTATCACATCTGAATACCGGATTAAAAGCTCAAACTATTTCTAAGTTAATCCAAAGACAAAGTAACGTTAAATCAGTTGTGCAACCCTATAACAGCTTTGATTACAAACCGGAAGAATCTAACGAAGACTATTACAGACGAATCAGCGAACGTCTTCGACATAAAAACCGAGCGATAACAATGTGGGATTACGAGCATATCATACTGCAAAAATTTCCGGAATTGTACAAAGTAAAATGTCTGAATCATACCTGCGAAACCTCCTATCAATCGCCGGGCAATGTGACCTTAGTTGTCATTCCAGACACGGTAAACAAAAACGTGTTTGATGTTTTCAAACCGCGTGTGAGTACAGCAATGCTCAATAAGGTTAAAAATCATATTGATCAGCTGAACTCCATGCATGTAACTACTTACGTCATTAATCCACAGTATGAAGAAGTTAAAGTTGATTTAAAAGTAAAATTCAGACCCGGTTATGATGAAAATTTCTATATGCAACAACTCAATGCTGATATTATCAAGTTTTTATCGCCTTGGGCACTCGACAAAAATAGTCCCATCACATTTGGAGTCATTATACACTCTAGCCTGCTCATTAATTACATCGAAAAATTAGGCTATGTAGATTATCTGCAAGATGTAAAACTATGGAAAAACGGAGCCCTTTTAGATAAAGTCGCAGTTCCGTCAAATCCAAAATCGATTTTAGTATCAGCTAAAGATCATCTAATCAGCACTGATGTCAAAGAATGTACTGTTAAACCCAAAGAATCAAAAGAAGAATGTCAGCTATAAACCAACATATCAGCATCCCAAAAGACGTCAGTTCTAATGATGACATGAGTTTTGATTTCCTTCGAAAAAAAGGAATCGAGTACATCGAATCATTAGGAAGCCAGTTTTGGACAGACTACAATACCCACGATCCGGGAATCACAATTCTGGAAGTACTTTGTTACGCCATCACCGATTTGGGAATGCGAATCAATTTACCAATCGAAGATTTATTAAGCAATACTTCTAACCCAATTGACGAGCAGTTTTTTACAGCTTCTCAAATTTTGCCTTCTCAGGCTGTAACAGCTCTCGATTACAGAAAAATTTTGATTGATATCGATTCCGAAAAAATCAAAAATTGCTGGCTTCAAAAAACGACCAAAAAATTATTTGTCAACTGTAAAGACGCTAAAATTTCGCTTAAAAAAGAAGATTTTGCCGGCACCCTGGATACTTTTATTAAGGAAACTGAAATAAAAGGATATTACAATATACTGGTTGATTTTAATGAAACTAATGTTGCTAAGAAAGAATTGCTTAAAACTAAAATCATCGAAAAATTTCACGCAAACAGAAACCTTTGCGAAGATCTTTTGGAGGTAAAAGAAGTAGAAATTCAGCCCATTGCCGTTTGTGCCTTAATTGAGCTTGAACCTGAAGCTAATGAAGAATATATTCACGCAAAAATCATTTTTGAACTTGAAAAATACCTTTCGCCAACAATTAAATTTTATTCATTGGCGGAAATGTTTGATAAAAAATATTCAAGTGATCAGATTTTTGAAGGACCTTTTCTGGAAGGAGGATTTATTGATACTGCCGAATTAGAAGAATCTTCATTAAGAACCGAAGTACGTCTTTCTGACATTATACAAATCATCATGAGTATAGAAGGTGTATCTGTAATAAAAGACATCTCACTAAACAATTGTGATGCAATAGAAAAAGACGGAAGCGTTTGGAACATCTGTATTCCGCCCAATAAAAAACCAAGTCTTTGTAATAAAAGTACACTCAACTTTAGCAAAGGTGTTTTGCCGGTTACAGTAAACAAAGTTAAAGCTAAAAAGTATTTAGAAGATTTAAAAGACGAGTTTGATTATTCGCAACAAGATGCAAGTAAACATAAAGAAATAAACATACCAAAAGGTAAAATTACAGAAGCTGATTTTTATACCAGCATAACAAATAATTTCCCTGAGAATTACGGTATTGGCGAAATTGGCCTGTCAGAATCTGCAAGTGCAGAACGAAAAGCCAAAGCCAAACAATTAAAAGGATATTTGCTGTTTTTTGATCAAATTCTGGCCAGTTACTTCAAGCATTTGAGCAATGTCAAAGAATTACTTTCTATCAGCGGCGATTTGCCAACTACCTATTTCACTCAGAAAATTGCTGATATGACTGGTTTTAATGAAATTGCAAATGATAAGTATTTGTCTTCAAGTGAAGAAAAACTGGACGAATTATTATTTGGTGATTTAGATGATGCCATTATAAGACAAAACCAGATAAAAGACCATCTTATTGCACGATTTGCAGAACGATTTGCAGATTATGCCTTCTTAATGAAATCCTTGTACGGTTCATCTTCAGATGAAATCATATTACAAAACAAATCCGATTTTTTAATCAATTACGATACGATAAGCAGCAAACGAGGCAGTGCATTTAATTATTTCAATCAGCCTGTATCTAATTTGTGGAACACTTTTAATGTGACCGGATTAGAAAACCGAATTGCAGGTTTATTGGGAATCAAAGGCGATAAAAATCCGGTTACAGGCAAAAGAGGCATTAAAAGAAAAAACATCTCTGATTTATTTGTCCAGCTTTATGATCCAAGTCCCGGCGTTCCTCCCAATCATTTTAGATGGAGAATAAGAAACAGTGCCAATCAAATAATCCTGACTGCTACCGAAGATTATCTGGATCAGCATGATGCAATTAAGGAAATGTACTTTGCAATCCTGAAAATTTACGAAACCAGCGAAAAAGAAATTGAACACGAGTTTGAAAATCTTTTTGAAAACAGGGACAACGGAATTGCTTTTAAAGACACCGTTATCAACACCTTTGAAGTCATTGAATCAAATACTCATAAATATTCATTTCACATCATAAATCCTGCATTTGTTGATGATCTCAGCAATCCGGACAGAATCATTGCGCGTCAGTATAAATTGCATGATACACTTGAAGAAGTAAAAACAGCAATGCTTGATTTACTTATTTTCTTTAAAGAAGAATTCAGCGATGAAGGTATTTTTCTGGTAGAACATATTCTACTGGTTCCCAACCCTGACGAAGCAATTAATCAAACGTATTATATGCCAATATGTGCAGACGATTGCTCGGGCGATTGTTGTACACCCAATCCGTATTCGTTTAAAATTAGTGTGGTTTTGCCCGGATATACGTATCGTTTTGCAGATGTTGATTTTAGAAATTTTGCCGAAGACGTCATCCGACAGGAAATTCCATCTCATATTTTGGGTAAAATTTGCTGGATTGGCTATCGAAAGGATCAGATCACACCCAAAGACAATGATTTACTCGATTTTGAAAAGGATTTCAAAAATTTTCTGTTGGATAAAACGCAAAACAAACAAGATGCTTTGCCCAAATTCATCGAATCATTATCAAAATTAAACTCTATTTATCCTACAGGTACATTGTACAATTGTGTAGATGAAGAAGAAGATATTTCAGGAAAAATAGTATTAGGAAGAACAAATTTAGGAACAATATAAAAATACAAGGTCATGGCAACAAAACTTACCAACATTACAGGAAATTATCATAGTTATGTAGCAGATCAGATGTTAACGCATTATCAGCTCAATGAAACTATTGATTATTTTGATGACCAAAATCGAATGAGCAGAATCTTTCTCACTGGTACAGGAATTGTTTGTGGCTTTCAGGTATCAATCGATGCCGGAAACACTACCCTTAGCATAACTCAGGGAAACGGAATTACGACTGACGGTGATTTGATAAAATTAACAACAAAATCTGCTGATCAGGCAAAAGCAACTGAGCTTAAACAAAAATTGTTGTCGATTGATATTCCAAAACTTGATTATAAATCCTATAAAATATTTGATCTTGATAAAGGTGATTACCCAGTTTTTAAAAGCGGTCCCAGCGCAATGCTGCAAATGTGGGAGCTGCTTCCCGGAACTCCTTTGGGCGCGGGCGAATCATTGTTAAATACTTTTGCTAATTTAAAAAATCATGTAATTATTCTCTATCTCGAAAGTTATACTAAAGATGCCTCATTGTGCGACGAAGTTGATTGTTCTAATAAAGGCAGTGAAGAAATTTTTAACTTGCGAGTACTTGTTGTAACTCAGGCAACTGCAGATATTATAATTGGTAAAAACGGTTCTCCGGTAAAAGATTCCCTTTACAACAAATACGACGTTTATCAAAAATACAGTTCGCTGGAGGAATTGGGAGTAAGAAAAGTGATTCCAACATTCAATAGTACTTCAACTGCCGCTAAAATCAAGCAGCTTTTTAATACTGTTGTCAGTGATGTTTCCTTTAAATCTGACTTACTTCTCAATTTAGCTACCGTCCTTTTGCCATTTGGTTATGTAACAGAGATTTCAGATATAAGCAGCCGTTTCAATACATTATTTACCATTGATCCAAACAATATCCCTCCAGATATTCATTATCGATACGATTTATTAAAAGATATTGTAGCAACTTACAAAGAATTGAAAGATCTTTTCATTCAGCTTAAATCAGAGTGCAACCCTCCTATTGGTTCATTTCCAAAACATTTATTTTTGGGATTTGTAGAAGACAATAATCGCTTTAAAAACTACAGACATCAATTTTACAAAGCAACTGCTTTAGATCAGAATAAAACATTCAGCAATTTTGATTCTTTAATTAGAAGACTTAAAAGCATTTTAGATAATTATCAGGCAACTGCCAATAGCATTAAAATTACGCCCTCAAAAACAATGGGAAAACTGGGTTCAAAATCAGTACCCTATTACTATAATGTCGACGACAATTTATTGCATGCCTGGGATTTTGAAAAAAGCAATCTTTATATTCATCAAACCAATTTTAGTTATCATACCACAAATCTGGTCAACAACGATTATATCAAAGCACCACTGGACTATTGTATAGACGATTATGATTTTTACCGAATTGAAGGTTATCTAAACGACAGTGTTGATGACGTAAAAACATTTTTGAATGCAAAAAAAATAGAACACGGATTGGATTTTGATTTTTACATTCTTGATATTGTCGAAAATGCAGCTGATCTAAAAATCTTATTCAACACAAATTATTCGTTCGAGCACAAAGCTGGCGTAAAAAAAGGCGGAACTTTATTATTACTGAAATCAGGAACTACATTCATATCTGATTTTTCTATTGAAGGAAAAATAAGCCCGGACAACGGCTTAGGATGTTGTACCATCATGGGATGTTTATATCCGTGGATCAGTTCTTTACGATATATCAATAATTTATCCAGAAGTATAAGAGGTACCAAAAGCAAACAAGTCAATTCGCCAACGCATTACAAACTAAGTGTAAAAACATATTCAATAAATGGTGTCAATTTAATTACTGACCATGTTGAAGTAACGATACCAATAGATCAAATCCTTGCGCGCCGTTTACATGTGGTAATGGAAACACTCAATACAAAATTTCCGACTGGTTTATTATTTGATTTTATTGAAGAAGAGAAAAAAGTCAAAATTATGCGACTTGAAAAAGATACTTTTGAATTTGAAATTCAAGACATTACACTCTCAATATATGCTCCAACCTATAAATTTACAGAATCCGGAGTTACCAAAAATGGTAAAGTTTACAGTTCAAATAAAATAACCTGTTCTATTGTTAATTCACACAAAGCTAATATTTACAAAAAAATACATGCTAATTACGATCCAATCAACAAAGACGATGACGATTTTGGACGTTTTAATGATGATTGGAACAAATTTGAATATTTAAGAAGTGAATTACGATTCCATAAAGAGACAAAAGAATTCACAAGATTCCCGAAAGTTTTTGAGGATTATTATACTATTCCAATGCTTTACGAAAACGGGGAAAATCAGGATGGCACAGTAGCGGAGGAATTGTTAAATATTGCCCGACAAATTATTCAAATAGACGATCGTTATAATGACATTTATATTGGTGGTGACTGGACAAGCGGAAACTATGTTAATACAACAATGCAGTCTTACTATCTTGATAATATTGACGATACAAACGACAAGCTCGTATTGTTTATGAATTTAAGAAAAAAGATTCATAACGAAGACAAACTGAGCAAATACATGATTCACATTGACACTACAAAAAATGTAAACCTTTCAGCTTTTGAAGAACTATTTAGCAGATTTGCAAAAAGAGCAGAATTCTACTTTTATAAACCTACCAATGGTTTCTTTATTAAGATAGAAACAAATTCTCTGTCTAAAAGTGACGGTCTCAAAAAAGGAGTCTTTGTTAACACAAAAAAAATAAGCAAGGTTATTAGTGCCAAAAAAAGAACTAAACCTGTTATTACCAAGAGAACTCCAAGGAAACCGGGTGATACCAAATAAAAAAGCTTGAGACGATTACTTTTGCAAGTAAATCTCAAGCTTTAATGGGGAGCTGACACTTGTTACAGCGCCTATATTTTCCCAGTATAACCTATCGGTTCATAGCAAATGTAGAAATAATTTTTGTAATACCAAAGAAAAATGACTAAAAATACACATAGTATCCAAAAAGTTTTTTTAGAAATAGATACCCCCTCTATCCTGACGGCAAATTCTATTAAAAACAACCTTGCTATGTTCGTACAAAATGAGGTTGTTCCTATTTTAGAAAAGCAATTCAACACTATAGAAAACATTAACAATCAGATAGTTCAAATAGAAAAAATAGAAATTTCCATCAATTCAAATACAGGTAAAACAGATCTTTTTCTTTCGAATAGTGAAGCCAAAAACGATATAAAAAATCAGATTGAAAAAGAGATTCAAAAAAGGCTGAATGAGGTACAAAAAACAACTAAAAAAGAGAGCGAAAACGAATCAGAAATCCGCACTATTTCACCTGAGAATAAAGACCTCAAAACCTTGCTCTATTTTATAGAAAATGGCAAGATGCCCTGGTGGGTTTCTGCAGAAGATGAAATAAGCTTTTTCGAAAAAGTAAATTTTGAAAACCTTAAAAACGATATTTTTAAAAACGCATTCAATAAATTAATTCAGCAGAAAAAAATTCAGAACCGAATTATAAATCAGTTTTCAAATCAGGAAATCGCCCATTTTACCTCTGCCCTTTTGGATTCAGAAACGCAGCAAAAAACACATTCAAAAAATAAATTAATACAATTTCTAAACAATAAATCACACGAATTTAAAACAGCATTCTGGCAATTGCTTTTTGAGGTTTCAAATGAAAAAAAGTCGATGGAAATCATTCGTTTTTTTCATCAAAAACAAACTGAATTCTCATCAGAAAAAATGCCTTTTGAACTTTTTATCCAAAACCTTAGAATATTTTTTCCTCTTGCTACAAGTGATACAGAATTAAAGAAAATGAACGATGATTATTTGGATTCAGAAAAAACAAAATTGGCTCCACAACAAAAATCTACAATTGAAAACCTTAAAAATGATTCTGCTAATAAACCTGAAATGGAATCAAAAAAAGACGAAAATTTTCAGGAAGAAAAAGACAGTTCAGAATCGTGTTATGTACAAAATGCAGGTTTAATCATTTTACATCCGTTTTTGAAAGAAATGCTTAAAAACTGCGGCTTAATTGGTGACAATAATACCATAAAAAACAAAGAATTAGCCGCACATATTTTGCATTATGCCGCTACTAAAAAAGAAAATGACTTTGAACATCTCATGCTTTTTGAAAAATTTTTATGTGGAATCGAGATCGAAGAATCTATACAAAGAGAAATTAAAATTGAGGAAAAATACAAACAGCAGGTTGAAGAAATGTTACTCTCAGTTCTAGAACATTGGACGGCCTTAAAAAGCACTTCTACAGATCTATTAAGGACTGAATTTCTTCAGAGAGAAGGCAAACTGGATTGGAGTGAATCGAATCCAAAATTGACTATTGAAAGAAAAACACAGGATCTTTTACTTGAAAAAATTCCGTGGAATATTAATATCGTTAAGATTCCGTGGATAGAGAAATTAATTTATACCCAATGGTAAAATTTTAAAGTTATGAGAGCATTTGAACAACGAAAAAAAAGCAATCCTGATACTTCCAGCTTTTTTGTGCCCAAAATTCAGAAAAAGCTAAAAACAGGAACAGTTGGAGACAAATATGAAGTAGAAGCTGATAATGTAGCTGATAAAGTGGTTAATAATAAACCATCTGCCGGCGGGCTTTTGCAATCGAGAGAACAAGTACAGCAAAAACCTATTTCAGAAACCATTTCTTCGGTTCAGGCTAAAGAAACGAAGGAAGAAGATAAATCTGTTCAAAAAAAATCGGATAAAGAAGAAGATAAAAAAGTCCAAAAAAAATCAGATAAAGAAGAGGATAAAAAGGTTCAGAAGAAATCAGATAAAAAAGAAGAAGACAAAACGGTTCAGAAAAAATGCAAGGATTGCGAAAAAGAAGAAAAAGTTCAGAAAAAAGATAAAAAAGAGGAAGAAAAACCAGTTCAGAAAAAAGGAAAGAATACAGAAAGTGAAATTCAGGATAATGAATTGGAGGGAAAACTCGACAATTCAAAAGGCGGCGGAACTGGTCTGGATAAAAGCACTAAAAAGGAAATGGAATCCGGCTTTGGAACTGATTTCAGTAATGTAAAAATCCACACCGATGCCCGCGCCGTTCAAATGAGTCAGGAATTAGGTGCGCAGGCTTTTACCAATGGCAATGATGTTTATTTTAATGAGGGAAAATACAATCCCGGTTCAAAAGAAGGGAAACATTTATTGGCACATGAATTAACGCACACCGTTCAACAAACCGGAGCCAAACAAAAATCAGGAACAATACAAAAATCATCAATTGAAAACCATCCTGAAGATTTACAAGCTGAAAGACCCGATAATCCACAATTTAAAGGCAATCCTCCGCTTGAAAAAGCCAATGATAACCAAATGCTTATCTCAACCGGGCAAAAAGGACAATATGTTGCGGAATTACAAGAAGGGTTAATGCAGGCAGGTCAAAGTTTACCAAAATTTGGTGCAGACGGAGATTTTGGAAAGGAAACGCGAAATGCAGTAATTGGTTTCCAAACAGAAAACGGTTTAAATAAAATTGACGGTCTTGTAGGTCCGGAAACTATGGGAGCTCTAGACAATGTTGTAGTAGAAAAAAAAGGTGGAAAAAAGAAAAAAACACCAAAGAAAAAAGATTGCGATATATTCAATCGATTCACGTTTTCATCAGAACCTACCCATAATGAAACATTAAAATCAACTAAAAGTTGCAAATTATTTGCGATCACATTAACCACAACCAAAAATAAAAAGGGTAACCCTTGCCCCACTTATCGTGTAGAGATTACAGATTCTGCAGGAAAAACTGTCATGGGACCTATGCAACTCAGCGTTGGTGGGACAGTTCCTTTTAATTTCACCGCGACAAAGGTAGACGAGTTTACTTTAAGCATTGGAACTGATCAGACATGTGGAGCAAATGCCTTCAGCGGTAAAGGAACAAAACACAGACAATAGTAAATTAAGCAGCATTCACATTATATGCCAGCATTTAGCCAAATAGCAAAATCAAAGCCTTCTTCCCCATCTTCATTTAATGCAAGAAAGGGAGAGGACTTTTTTGGTGTTCAGGCAAAACTCAACATTGGTAAATCGAATGATAAATATGAAGTTGAAGCTGACAAAGTAGCGGATACTGTTGTTTCAAATAAAAAGAACATTGCTCCTGACCCGTTCTTTGCGGCATCTCCTGCGATTCAGAATAAATTGGCAACTGAAACACATACAGAAAATAAAAAAGGCGAAATCCGGAAAAAAACAGTTTCAGAAGGAATTTCTCCTGTGCTTCAGCCAAAGTTAAAAGTAGTTCATAATAAACATGCTTCAACTCCTGAACCTTTTTTCAAAGCTTCGCCAGTTATCCAAAACAAACGGGATAATGAAATTCAGAAAAAAAATAATGCTGAAAAAGAGATTCAAAAAGGAACTACTGTCCCGAAAATTACTCCTGTTATTCAGTTAAAATTAGACAAAGAAGAATCTGTACAAAACAAAATTGAATCTCCTAAACCAAAAGAAAAAACACCAACTTCTAAATCTTTGGTTCAACCAAAAAAAGAAGAAGAAATTCAGAAAAAAAATGCAGTTGAAAAAGTAGATATTGCTCAAAATAAAACAGATGCTGTTAAAACGGAAAGTCTTAAAGCTAAAGAGAAAATACTTCCTTCAAAACCACTAATCCAGAAGAAAAAAGAAGAAGACATTCAGGCTAAAGAGGAAGAGGAAATCCAAGCCAAAGAAGACGAAAAAGAGCTTCAGATGAGTGCTGCCACAGATGCAAACCCATCCGATACTTCTAATCTCGAAAGTACCTTAAACAGTAGTAAAGGCGGCGGTTCTCCTTTATCAGGAAAAGTAAAAACCGAAATGGAATCCGGTATTGGAGCCGATTTCAGCAATGTTCGCATACACAATGATTCAACTGCTGTTCAAATGAATCAGCAATTAGGGGCACAAGCTTTTGCAACAGGAAATAATATTTATTTTAATCAAGGAAAATACAATCCAAATTCGCAGGATGGTAAACATTTACTGGCTCACGAATTAACACATACTGTTCAACAAGGAGTAGCAATCAGACAAAAATCGGAACAGATATCCCCTGCTCCCGAAATGATTCAGGGTTCATTTCTGGATTTAGTTCCTGACTGGATAATCAATCAGGCAAGACACATTCCGGGTTACACGCTTTTTACCGTTATTATTGGTTACGACCCGTTACGACAAGTCGATGTAGAACGAACTCCAATTAATCTTGTTGAAGGATTAATGGGACTTATTCCTTTTGGAACCGCAATATTCGACAAGCTTCAGGAATACGGAATACTACAAAAGGTTTTTGACTGGGTAGAAGGAAAACTAAGCGAAGTTGGGTTAACCAGAGACAGTATTTTACATCTGGTTGAACAAGTTTGGGATGAACTATCCTTTCCTTACACCGGCATTATTGATTCAATCACTGAGAAATTTGTCGAAGTAGTTAACAGAATAACTGCTTTTGTAACTGCAACAGTAGCTCAGGTAATCACCTGGATAAAAGAAGCATTGATTGGTATAGCCGAACCTCTTTTAGCAGAAAACAAAGCTTGGGCATTAATCAAAAAAATAATCAAATACGATCCGTTACGCGACGTAGCTGTTACCGCAACAACGGTAGAAATTCTTGAAGATTTCCTTGTTCTGATAGGAAAACAAACAGAACTCGAGCAAATGCGGGAAAAAGGCACGCTCCAAAAAACTGCCGATTGGCTCGACACTCAGGTTGGAACTTTCATGTCGTTGGTAGGCGAACTTCGTGGACTCATCACTGCAGCATGGGATGCTATTCAGCCTTCGAATCTGGTAAACATTGCCGATAATCTTTCGACACTTGCATCTCAGGCTGGAGGATTCCTGCAAAGAGTTTGGGATTTTGCCTTAGGCGTAGCACTCAAAGTTTTAGAACTTGTAAAAGAGTCATTATTAGCATGGTTGTCTTCGCAAGCTGCAACTGTTAGAGGTTATTCTTTAGTAAAAGTAATTATCGGACGAGATCCTTTCACTAACGAAACTGTCGAACGAACAATTCCAAATCTTATTAGAGGATTTATGAGTCTGATGGATGGTGGCGAAGAACAATATGCTCAAATGGTTGAAACGGGTGCAATAGCCCGAATTGCAGGCCAGATTGAAGCAGCTGTTGCAACTTTAAACATGACTCCTGCCGCAATTATTCAGCTCTTTACTGATCTCTGGAATTCGTTTACAATCGATGATTTAATACATCCTCTAGATGCTTTTGTCCGAATTATCGAAAAATTTGGAGAGCCAATCGGACGTCTTATTGCTTTTGTTGCAGAAATCATACGAATTGTGATTGTTGCCATACTCGAAATTATGAATTTCCCATTCGACCTCATCGGAAACATCATAACACGGGCAATGCAGGCCATCGAAGACATCAAAAAAGATCCTATTGGTTTCCTTAAAAATATACTGCGCGCTATCAAACAAGGATTTGTTCAATTCTTCGACAATATTGTCACCCATTTAATTAGTGGTGTTACCGGCTGGTTAATGAGTGAATTGAGAGATGCCAATATTCCTGTTCTGACTGATTTCTCTTTAAGAGGAGTAATTTCATGGGTATTGGAAGTACTCGGAATATCAATGGAAAAAATCTGGGAGAAACTAGCCGCACATCCTAGAATTGGTCCTGCACGAGTAGCCAGAATCCGAAGCATGATTAACACTCTTGAAGGAATCTGGACTTTTATAAAAGATGTTCAGGAACGCGGAATGGCTGCTATCTGGGATAAAATTCAGGAACAGCTTAGTAATTTATGGAATACTGTTCTTGATGCTGTGAAAAACTTTATCATGGAACGCATCGTTAACCGCATAACAGCCCGACTGCTCAGTATGTTAGACCCAACTGGAATTATGGCTGTGATTAACGGAGCAATGGCATTGTACAGCGCTATTCAAAGTTTTATAAAATACTTACGTGAAATGCTCGAAGTGGTCAACTCATTTGTCAACGGTGTAGCCGATATCGCAAAAGGAAATGTTGCTACAGCAGCCAACTATCTCGAAAACACTATGGGACGAGCGATGCCAATTGTAATTGGTTTCCTTGCCAATCAGGTTGGACTTTCCGGAATTGGGGCAAGAGTTGGCGAAATGATTGTTTCTGTCCGCCAAATGGTTGATGAAGCACTTACATGGTTAGTGAATCAGGCTGTAGACAGAGGTATGGCTTTGTTGGATAGAATTATGGGAAGAACTCAACCAGAAGCGGCAACTCCAGCAGGTCCAATTGCAGGAGCTTTAGCTGAAATTGATACTGAAACTGAAAAAGATATTGAAGGAGGAGAAGTTACTCCTGTTGAAGCACAAGCAATTAAAGACAAAGTCAACACTGATCAGGCATCTGTCATAAATATTTCATCTGTTAGTGATGGAGGAGAAACCTGGGATTATAATTACGTTCAAAGAGCAGTTAAAAAAACGCCTAAAAAGAAAATAGATCCTACAATAATTGCATACAATGCTGGAAATGTTATCGCAGATCCGCTTACCAGCAACAGACCAGCCGGAAGCGGTCCAGGCGCATTACCAGGATGGGCGCATGCACAAGCTTTAAACATAGTTCACGATTCTTGGGTAAAAGGTCATATGCTAAGCGAAGAATTGGGCGGAACGGGAGCTGCACAAAATTTATCAATAATCTCTAAATCAATTAATGGTTTAATGGAAACCGGGCCTGAAAGTTTTGCTAAAACAAAAACCAGCGCAGGTAAAAAATTATACTATGAAACAACGTGGGAAAACCACCCTAAATCTGGTGCTGTAGAAAACTTCGCTAAAACGATTACAGTAAAAGTAGCCGAATATACTGGAAATACTAAAGGCTCTATTACCTCCTATCCATTCACTCAATCTCCTCCTCCTCTTACTGCTGCCGGAGTAAGTTTCAATATAAATGACTTAGGTCGACCAACAATTGTAGAGCAATTTAAGGTTTCTTCAGATTTTGCGTTAGACATTTTAGAAGCAAAAGCAGCACATGGACGATTTGGCAGTGTTGCAGATTTAGTTAGTAAAATCGAGTTGTTATACACCTCAAAAGGATTTGTTCAGGGATCAAGAAAATGGAACTCGATTCAAAACAATGTAGCTTTAATAAACTCTAATATGAGTACTAATCCAAACCTTCAAATACAAGCATAATGGAAGAACTAATTGAAAATATCAAAAAATTTCGTGACAGTTTAAAGACAAATCCTAATGTGGAAATTAACGAAGCAGAATGGAAAGATTTTCTTGAACTATCAAACTCAAGCATGCAATGGTTTATTCAGGATTTAGCAAATATTGGAAAAATTACTGTTGAACCAAAAGATGCAAATGTCATCAAATTTTCAAGTCTTACTGTTAAATGGAAAAGTAAAAGCCAAAGCTATTTCTTGTACGGAGGTTTTCTAATTAATGGAATTTTTGAAGCTCTTTCAAACCCATCAATTTTTTGGAAAATAGACTTTTCATTGCCTTCTGATGTTGTAGTTCCTGACAATCTTAAACATTTTGAAAAACTGAATTGGTTTGAAAAACAAGCTTGGGGCGATGATTGGAGATACGGATGTTTTGTTAGAGGTGCCAAAAAATTTCCTCCAAAAATTGCTTTTTTCGATAGAAACTGGTACACCTTAATGGACTTGTCTTTTGAGGAATATTTTAATGCTATGATCGCGTCTTGCGGTGCAAAAGGCTGGCAATATTTTTATATCGATTGGAATCAGGAAATACCACATAAAGAAATTGCTTTAGAGGACATGGAACTAGCCATAAAAGCACTTCCGGAATTATTTCCAAAACAAGACTTTACCTATCATATCAATAAATTAAATGAAATCAAGGGGTTAAAATAGTATCTATTAAACCATCAAACGCTCTAAAAAAATCTCTAATAACTAATTTTTATAAATTTTTAAAAACATTAGCCATGCAAAAAACATTCTACCAAAAAGAGCTGCTTATTAAAGCAACACAACAAAAAAAAGGAGTAAATAATAACAAGAAAGACATTGAAAAAATTCAGTCCTGGCTTAATTTATTTGCCATGCAAAATCCAAACTCGGGAACCGCAACAGGTATCGATGGTGATTTTGGACCTGCAACAGAAAAAGCAGTGCTTAATTTTCAAAAAATCAACAACTTGCCCCAAACCGGAAGTGTAGATCAAAACGTATTCGATCTGCTTGCATCTCCTCTCAAAAAAGCTTTTCAAACTCCTGTAACAGGCAATAATTTAAGAGAATTAATCCTAAATACGGCGCAAAATCATCTTAAAAACCATCCTTTTGAACTTGTAATCAATAATCAAAGTAATACGGGGCCTTGGGTACGAAGTTATATGGATGGTAATGAAGGAACGGACTGGTTTTGGTGCATGGGATTTGTTCAGGCAATTATTGACCAGGCAGCTTCTATTCAGGGAAAAAATTTCAAAACCCTGATGCCGTTAACCTACAGCTGCGATACTGTTGGTACAACCGGTATTCAGAAAAAAATATTGACCCGTTATCAAAACGCAAGAACAACTCCGTCTTTAATAAAACCTGCAGATATATTTTTGATTGAAAAAACACCAAACGATTGGTTCCATACCGGAATTGTAACGGCGGTTCATGGCGATACTATCGAAACTATTGAAGGAAATACCAATTCTGACGGTTCTCATAACGGAAACGCTGTCATGAACAGAATCAGAAACTATAAACAATCAAAAATAGATTTTTTCTCAATTGAATCATTAGTAGTTTAAAAATGGAAAATGTATTCACATATCTAAAAAAACAATTCGTTTTTCAGCTTGATACACTTTTTCAAGTCGAAAATCCAATGGAAAAACCCGTTTTAGAACAAGTTAGTTCAAACGGGTTTATCAACGAATTTATTATTGAAAATAGTCTCTCAGAAATCGATATTCTTTTATTGGGATTGGCTCTTTCTCCACATCTTAAACCTGATTTTCTTAGTTCGATTATTGTCGAATATTTGCCTAATGGTGGTGAATTACCTGAATTTGGCGGAATTAAAACAAAGAACCATCGCGGAATTTTGCCAACGGGAGAAACAGCTCAGTTTTTAATTGCAGGAAATGATCTTGATGATCGGGTTTCATTTTATGATTACCTGCACAATCACTCTTTTCTTTATCATAAAAGAATCCTTAAAATAGATATGGTTCCTCCTGGTGAACCCAAACTGAGTGGTTTACTTATTTTAGAAGACGAATACATTGAAAAATTCATTACGGGAAAAATCCTAAAACCGCAACTTAGCAGCATATTCCCTGCACAATTAATCGAAACTGAATTAGACTGGGAAGATTTGGTGCTTAATTCTACTACTTTAAATCAGATTAAAGAAATAGAAACCTGGCTTAAATTCAATGAGATTTTGCTTCATGAATGGGACATGAAAGCCAAGATAAAACCAGGTTTCAGGGTTATGTTTTACGGCGCACCGGGAACCGGAAAAACGCTTACGGCTTCACTTTTGGGAAAATATACTAAAAGAGATGTGTACCGAATTGATTTGTCTATGGTGATTTCAAAATACATTGGCGAAACCGAGAAAAATCTTTCTTCTCTTTTTGACAAAGCGGCTGATAAAGACTGGATTCTCTTTTTTGATGAAGCCGATGCTGTTTTCGGGAAAAGAACTAATGTTAGAGACGCACACGATAAATACGCCAATCAGGAAGTTTCGTATTTGCTGCAGCGCATCGAAAATCATCCCGGATTGGTGATCTTGGCTTCCAATTTTAAAACGAATATTGATACGGCTTTCACCCGAAGATTTCAATCTATAATCGAGTTCGAAGTACCTTCTTATCACGAACGTTTACAGCTTTGGAAAAATAATCTGCCTAAGGGAATTAGAATTGCTGAAGATGTAAATTTAAACGAGCTTTCAAAAAAATACGATATTACGGGTGCCAATATTGTTAACATTATTCAATATGCCTGCCTGAGAACATTGGAAAGCGAAAACGAAAGTATTAACCTAAATCACCTGCTTCAGGGAATTAAAAAAGAATATGCCAAAGAAGGAAAAATGATGTAAACAAAAGTTTATGTTTTTAATTATTAAGTAATACGAATCAAGAACTGAAATGTGCCGTCAGACATTAAATATTGGTAGTCCTTCAAATCAAGTATTTTTACCTAAACCCAGTTCATTCTATCTTTATAAATTAGCCTTACAAAATAATCGTTATTTTTAATTCTCTTATAAAGACACTATGAGCAAAATCATTCTTACTGCCCTTTTACCAATACAAAAAGAGTATCCTTCGCATGTTTTACCTAATAGAAATTTTCTTCCATTTAATGGAAAACCTATGTATCAGTATATGATTGAAAAATTACTCAAATTCGATCAATTTGAGAGTATCGTTATTAATACCGATTCAGAGGAAGTGAAAGAATATTGCAAATGGAATGGTAAATTAAGAATATTTGACCGACCGAAATCATTAATTGGTGAAGACATAAAATCAGATCAGATAACGGCTTATACTCTTGAGAAAATTTCAGGCGAACATTTTATTGAATTTCAAAGTTTTAATCCTCTGGTAACAAATTATACTATAAATAGTTTCATCAAACAATATAAGGACTATGTCGCAACCGGAGGACATTTTGATTCGGTTTACAGTATACAGCGTTATGAATTGCGAAATTATGATCTCGAAAAAAGAGAAATGAATGATGAATTTCAATTTTCACTAATCGAAAATGGTATTCTTTATGGTTTTACCCGTACTTCTTTTCGTAAACATGGAAAAAAGATTGGAAAAACCATCATGTTATCTGAAGTAAAAGAAATTGAAAATACACTTCTGGATTCAGAAACTAATTATGAATTAGCAAAGTTAGTTTTTGCAAACCAGGATAAATTTCCTGCGATATTTCATAGTGGAGTTTAGATGAAAAAGCTTTGAAACGCATAAAATATAAAAGGGATTATTTCACAGCAAATGAAATAATCCCTTTTTATTATATTTCAATTATAGCCCACGGTTTCAACCGTGGGACACGGATTGTGATAATATAATGCGCTCCAACGGTTGAAACCGTTGGCAATGTTTATTACTCTACAGATTTTTGGCATTTATCCAAAACAACCTTAAAATTTAAATGTAACATTTGCTGTTACACGAGTTGGATTTTGAGCTGCAAGTCTGTAAGACCAATATTTTTCGTTCGTTAAATTGTCGATTTTAAGACCTAGTCTATACTTTGGCTGATCGTAAAAAAGTGAGGCATCTAATACGGTGTATGACGGAATAGAAAACTTAAAAGTTGTGGTATTGGTTTGATAATATTCACTTCCGTAAATTCCTCCAAAACCAATTCCTAAACCTTGTGCACGACCTGTCGTAACTCTATAACTTGCCCATAAGTTTGCTGTTCTTGGTGATCCTGCAGTTGTTGGTCGCAAGCCCTGAACACTGGCATTACTCTTTTCGTATTTACTATCATTATACGTATAACCTGCAACAATATTTAACCCTGAAATTGGGTTGGCAATCAACTCTGCTTCAAAACCTTTGCTCACCTGAGTTCCGTCCTGAATCGAGAAATTAACATGATCCGGATCGTCACGCGTAATGTTTGTCACTTGAATATCATAATAACTTAATGTAGCCGATATTTTGCTTAGGTCAAATTTAAAACCTCCCTCCCACTGATTCGCCTGATTTGGTTTGAAAGTGTTACCGTAAAAATCAGAACCTGAAACATTGCTAAAACCGTTCATATAATTACCAAAAACAGCTATTTTTTCTTTCATAATCTGGTAAACCAATCCAAATTTTGGAGAAAGTGCCGTTTGATTATAATTTCCTGCGATAGAATCTTTACTTGGATAATAAACTCCTTTATTTTCGTATTTATC
This sequence comes from uncultured Flavobacterium sp., assembly GCF_963422545.1. Classification (NCBI taxonomy): domain Bacteria; kingdom Pseudomonadati; phylum Bacteroidota; class Flavobacteriia; order Flavobacteriales; family Flavobacteriaceae; genus Flavobacterium; species uncultured Flavobacterium sp. The sequence continues at coordinate 237,428 of NZ_OY730230.1, read as the reverse complement.
AACACGAATTCCTCCCATCGCTAATAATCTGTCAGTTACATTTAAAACGTCCGAAACATAAGCACTATACGTAACCTCATCATTTGATACATAATTGTTGAATTTAGCGGTAGCAAACATTGGAGCCACTTTGTCAACATTAAAATTGTTATAAGCGTCACCTGGTTTTTTATAATCCATTGCCGGCATATTTACAATTGCATCGTTACGGGTAGCACGCAAACTATAATAATCTAAACCGGCAACCACTCTGTTTTTAAGTTTTCCGATATTAAACTTACCAATGAAATTTTGCTGAATATCAGTTCCATACCAAGGAGATTCCTGAAACGTAACCTGTTGCCTTAATGTTGTAGGAGACATCATTTGTAATGCAACAACATAACCGTCTGATGATGATCTTGTTCTGGACAAAATAGTTTGAGACGTCCATTCATCAGACATTTTATACTTTAACTGAGCAAAAACATTGTATTGTTGACTGGTGTAATTAATGGTATTATTAGCAAATGATAATTTATAAGGAATATTAAGTTGTTCAATACTGCTTTCGGTTCCTTTTACAACAAACGGAGTAAGTCTGGTTGGCGAAGTTGCTTTGTATAAACTAAATTCGGCGTCGATTAAAAGGGTTAATCTATCATTGATTTCATAAGAGAAACTTGGTGCAATAGAAAAGTTTTTGTTAAACCCCGCATCCTGAAAACTTCTTTCACTATGAAAAGCCGTATTGATTCTTAACAAAGCAGTTTTATCTGCGTTAAGCGGCGTATTAATATCGGCTGTCAGTCGGTTCAAATCCCAACTTGCTGCTGAATAGGATATTTCGCCCTTAAAACTATCAAAAGGCTTTTTGGTAACACGGTTGAATAAACCTCCAAAAGAGGATAATGTACTTCCAAAAAGTGTTGCGGATGGTCCTTTGATAACCTCAATACGTTCTAAATTTGAAGGATCAATTGAGGTAAAGGTAAAACTGCCAACACCGTTTCGAACAACTTGTGGCGTTGGAAAACCTCTTGAAATAGAAGTTGTACGGCCTTGATTTCTTACCTCGGCAATACCGGCTCCGGGAACATTTTTAAAAGCACTATTGTAATCAGTAATTACTTGCTCCTTCATTAATTCCTTGCTAACTACGATATAAACCTGTGAGTTTTCGATGTTTTTCAAAGGCATTTTGGCAACGTCAAAACTCTCTTTTTTAGCAAAACGATTTCCTCCTGTACGAATTACAACATCTTCAAGATTCTGGACAGATGAATTTACCCGAATATCGATTGAAACTGAGGGCGCTTGCTCTGTAATTTCAGCAGTTTCTATAGAAGATTCATAACCGGACATGGTAACTTCAAGAGTATATTTGCCAAAAGGTACTTTTTTAAACTCAAAATTTCCGGATGCATTTGTTATAGCGCTTTTATTTATTTCGATCAATTTTACAATAACACCTTGGCTTGCATTACCATCATTAGTAATAACGCTACCTGAAATTTGCCCAACAATTGCTGTTTGAGCTTGAATAAATCCTACATTCAAAATTGAAAAAATCAGGATTAGCAGCGTGAAATTATATTGGGATTTTTGTGTGTTTTTCTTGGTAAATCCTCTAAAAAAAGAGATTAATGGTAATGGTCTTTTCATATTGTTCTTATTTAAACTAATTCTAAATTAAAGCGCAAAAGAACAATATTTATTTTAATATATCAAAAGATGAATGTTATTTTTTCAGAAATAAATCCTTTAAAATAAGAGTGTAAAACATTAAAGTAAATAAGTAATTTAAACTACTATTTAACCTAATAATCAATAGATTAAAGTTTATAATTTGTGCCGTTAGGCACTAAATATCGGTAGTCATATCGGTTCGAAATTCATTGGCGTGCCGTAGGTACGCAACAAAATGATAACTATTGCGTACCTACGGCACGCTAAACTTATTCTAATTCCAATTTTCTACCAATATTTAGTGCCTAGCGGCACATTTCAACTCTTGATTGGCATTAGTAAACAGAGTTAATATTATACCTGCTAAGAAATAATTATTTAGGATTTAAATATTGCTTAAAAAAAAAAGCCTTTCAAATGAATTTCTTCATAGAAAGGCTTTTTTAGTTGTATAACTAATTCAACTATATTTCAGTAATTTCAAGAACAACACTTGATTCTACTTTAGAGGATGAAACTCTCAAACCAACATTCATTAAATAATTTCCTGTAAAAGATTCCCCTGATTCTTCAAGGGTTTTCTTTCCTTCGGGCATTAAGTTTATTTCTTCTACTTTGTAGTTTTTCTTTGGATCTAAACCTTGAAAACGAACCGAATTGTATTGCGGATCATAAAGCGGATGAAGCGTATACGAAAACAATACTGCTTTACTCTTTGCCTCATTTACATACATTAATACGGCGCGGCTTTCATCATAAGGAGAAACGATTCGGTACATGTCGCCATGCCAGATTACGGGATTCAAACGCTTATAATTTGCAACAGCATCCTGACAATATTTTAGTTCTTTTTCTTTAAGCTCTTTTACATTAATATCAAAACCTAACTTGCCCATCATTGCCACATCTGTTTTGAATTTAATGGACTGATTTCCCCATGAGGTTACGTGGTTGCAAATCGTAAAGGCCGGAAAAAACTGCGAATATCCCCATTGTATAAATACTCTGTTAAAAGGATCTGTATTGTCACTTGCCCAGAATTCTGTAAAATATTTAAGGAGTCCATAATCGGTTCTGCCACCTCCACCAGCGCAAAGCATCATTGGTAAATCAGGATATTTAGTTTTAATTCGGTCTAAGACTTTATACAAACCTTTGGTATATTCAATAAATAAATGTGACTGCTGGTTTTTAAGATAAGTCGAATATGCATTGGTCATCATTCGGTTACAATCCCATTTAAAAAAGGCCACACCAGATTTTGTCTGCATAATATCGTCTACAGTTTTGAATACAAAATCCTGCACTTGCGGGTTGCATAAATCCAAAACCAATTGTGTACGATAATAACTTTCAGGTCGGTTTGGTAATTTCAAAACCCAATCCGGATGTTTCTCATACAATTCGCTTTTTGGATTAACCATTTCCGGCTCGATCCAGATTCCGAATTTTACTCCTGTTTTTTCTGCTTCCTGCATCAGGAAACCAAGACCATTCGGTAATTTTGTTTTAGTTGCCTGCCAATCTCCAAGACCTGATTTATCACCGCTTCTTGGATATTTATTACCAAACCAGCCATCATCTAATAAAAACATATCAACTCCTAAGGTTTTTGAATCGGCAAACATGTCGGTTAATTTCTTTTCATCAAAATTGAAAAAAGTAGTTTCCCAATTGTTTAATAAAGTCAAACGTGGTTTTTCTCCATCTTTTACGCCATATTTTCTAGCCCAACTATGTAAGTTTCTACTCGCCTGCCCTTTTCCTTTATTCGAAAAAGTATAAATAAACGATGGCGTTGTAAATATTTTTTCTGGTTCAAGACTATACTCTGAAGCAAACGGATTGATTCCTGAACTTATTCTAAGTGAATTTTTATTGTCTAACTCAAAAGCAAACTTAAAATTTCCGGACCATGCAATCGTTCCCGCCACAAGTTCGCCTGAATTTTCATTCGCTTTTTCATTAAGTGATAAAAAGAAAACCGGCGTTTGGTACATATCAGTACGAACTCCCAGTTTTGAGTCGATTACTTTAGTTCCGCTTGTCAATTCGCTTTCCTGCATACGAACTTCCTTTGCCCAATCTCCATGAAATTGTGTTAACCAATAATGATCGGCATCAAAATGCAGCATCGACGACGCATAATTATATAACGTAACCGGTTTCTTTTCGTGATGTACAATTTCTGTCCATTGTTCGATTACGTTCTCATTATAAAAGGTTTTATAATGCAGCGTAACTTCAACAGGATATACCGGATCTTTTAGTTTTATAATAGTTTCAGTGGTATTTCCGTCAATTTTTTCTGTACGATGGCTTACATAATTTAATTCTAAAGATGGATTTCCGTCATTATGTGTCATTCGAATTGCCGACTCAAACAGGTTCTCTGTTCCGTATGTTGGGTATGCCTGATGTCTTAGATTAACTAAAGGATTCCCGTCATTTATGACAAACGATTTTGTGTTCTCTTTTGAAAGTGTATTATATCCCGAATCATCATCCAATTTTTTTCCTAAATAGGATTGATAAAGTACTCCGTTCTTTGCTGCTTTTAGGATCAAAGCGGTACTTTGAGTTTCGATCTTAATTTGTCCATCTTGTGCATTAGCTTTACAAAACAAGGTTGTAAGCGCTAATAGAAGTATTATTCTTTTCATAAAATTAGTTAGTAATAGTAAAAGTGGTTGTTTCTTATTTGTAGTTTGTAAAAATTGCATCTTAAATAGCTCTTACATGAGATTTAACAGTCAATCCGCGACGATGAAGGTTAATAATAATCGAGCTATTATATTGTAGAATTCATAAATAATATTGATTTATTTATGAAAATGAAATCCAAAAATAGAACAAACCTATTTTCCTTCATACCAGTACCTACCGGTTTCTTTTTTCATGATTCAAAAAAAGACTCCAATTACGAAAATAATTCACGTTTAAATCAATTCCGGATTTGCAGAAAATAATCTCAAAAAAATATCCAATCTAAAATTGATTATAAAAAACCCTACCAGTTGATTAAATTACAATATTTAGCTAAAAATATTTGGTGTTTCAGAAAATAATAAACGTGTTTTTTACACTTTATTAGACGAAAAATGTTTTTTTCTCCGATACACATATCTTAAAAACATGAACAAAAAAACGTTTTCGTGATTAATACATTTATTAAAATAGACCTATTTTTTATGATTTTGATATTTTATTATCTAAAAAAGCAAAAACGAAGTTAAACTGAAGTTAATTTAAGCAAGCTTAGTCTTACATATCAATACCTTTTTGCGACTGGTATGGTTTTTAAATTAAAATTATTGAAAACGATACTAAAATTTCTGCAAAAATTAATTCTGATACTATATTATCCACTTCCAAAAAATCAAAAAAGCGACTCTTTTTAGTAAAAAAAATAAAAGCAAAGACCTTGCAAAGTTGCATTACAAATTCAGTCAGGCAATAAGTATCATATTTTCATCTATTTAGGTGATTTTCGAATGGTTTGTTATGGTTAAAAAAATCTACCAAAAATTCGCTGTTATGGTCAATTTCACAATAAGTGAATTATATTCATATATTATCCACTTTATTTTTAATATTCATTTAATTTTTATTGATTTTTTAAACATCTTTCAAAAAACTGGTAGGCACTGGTATGGCACTAGTATAGAACATTTATACTTTTGAATCTCACATTTATCTCTTCTTCAGGAACGATCTGCAAGTACTCCACGCATTTCGATTTGTTTTTTCAAAATGAAGGTGAGAGATAAAATGGGAGAAACTAGAGAATACATTACTAACCAAAAACCATTATTAAAAAATCATGAAATTATTAACCAAAGACAAACCAACAAACGATTGGCTTAATGCCGAAATCTGGAAGGTTACCAAACTAACATCCGGATTTCTATTGGCTATGACATTACAAGTTTCTGCCGCGACAGAAACTAAAGACAGTAAATTTTTCCTGAAGTTAAATAACGCCACTACCGGAAATTTATCTCTTACTGAACTGACAAAAACAAAAAACACAAGTATCTCATTTTCAGAACAAAAAACAATTAAAGGAAAAGTAACAGGACCAAAAGGAGAACCTCTTCCTGGAGTTAATATTCATGTAAAAGGAACAAAAATTGGGGTAACGACCGACTTCGATGGTAATTTTACAATTGATGTTCCGGACTCAGACAGCATTCTTGTTGTTTCATTTACGGGTTTTGTAACTAAGGAAGTTTCAGCTGCTAACGCGACAAATATTCAGCTTGAAGAACAAAATCAAACCTTAAGCGAAGTTGTGGTTGTGGGATATGGTACACAGAAAAAGGGTTCTACTACCGGAGCAATTTCGTCTGTAAAAGGTACGGTATTGACCACAAATGCTTCTGCAAACGTTTCAAACGCTATTGCCGGACGTATGTCTGGAGTAATTGCCAACAACCGTTCTGGAAGACCTGGTGATGACAGCTCGAGCCTTTTAATTAGAGGTTTTAACTCTTTTGGCGGCGGAACGAGCCCTCTTGTAGTTGTAGATGGTATTCCGGATCGTGATTTGAACAGAATTAATCCTGATGATATCGAATCGGTTACGGTTTTGAAAGATGCATCGGCTGCAATTTATGGTGTTCGATCTGCAAACGGAGTAATTCTGGTTACTACCAAAAGAGGTAAAGCGGGTCCTCCAACAATCAAAATTGACGGAAATTACGGGATTCAGCAATTAACAAGAATGGATGAAAGGGTAAATTCCTGGCAATACATGACGTACTATAACGAGCTGAATGCAAACAAAGGAACAACTCTTCCATACACGCAGGCAGATATCGAAAAATACAAAGCGGGTAATGATCCTAATTACACAAGTACAAACTGGTTGAAAGAAGTGTATAGAAAAGATGCTCCTCAGGCTAATGTTTCGCTTTCTGTAAACGGTGGTAATGAACAGGTTAAGTATTTCTTTTCTGGTCAATACCTGAATCAGGAAAGTAACCTTAGAAATAGCGACGAGAGATACAGACAATTTAACCTGAGATCAAACATTGATGTTAATATTTCATCTAACTTAAAAGTAAATCTGGATATTGCTACTCGTAAAGAAGACAGAAATTACCCTGCAATAAGCATTGGAAGCATTATGCATGAAACGGTGAGTATGTATCCTTTTATTCCTGCTTATTGGAAAAATGGTTATCCTTCTTCAGGAATTTCAAACGGAAGAAATCCTCTTTTAATGTCTTCTTCGGCTGCTGGTTATGACAAAGTTATCAACCTTATCGTAAATCCTAAAATAGGATTCGAATTAAAATTACCTAAAATTACTGAAGGACTTTCTTTAAGCGGATATGCTGCATTTGACTACAATGTTCGTAGTGAGAAAAAATTCACTAAACCTTGGGATGCTTATTCTTACGACAGAACAAATGACAGTTATAATAACGTAAAAAACAGTACTGCCATAACGAGTGTTATGCAAGACGAGCAAATTACGAATCAAAATACCTATTTCGCAAAATTAGCTTACGATCGTAAATTCAACAAACACAGCGTTAATGCCTTTGTAGGTTATGAGCAGACTACTACAGACAGAACAGAAACGTATGCTTACAGAAGAGATTTATTGAGCGACCAGTTAGATCAAATTTTTACTGGAGGTACTAAAGGACAAAATGCAACCGGAAGCGCTTATCAGGACGGAAGAGCAAGTTACTTAGGGCGTGTTGCTTATAACTATGATAATAAATATTTTGCCGAAGTTTCTTCTCGTTACAACGGATCGTTCAACTTCCCTTCTTCTACTCGTTGGGGAATGTTCCCGGCAGTATCTGCAGGTTGGAAAATATCTGAAGAGCCATTTTTCAAAAATAATATCAAAGCTATTGACCAGCTTAAAATAAGAGCTTCTTGGGGAAAAATGGGTAATGATGATTTGGGCGAATGGATTAACGGCGTGTTTTATCCAAACCAATACCTTTTCTTAACAAGATATCAGTTAACTACAAATCAACAGAATTACAGTTATTTTGGCTCAGATTATACCTTAAACAATAGTATATATCTATCGTCTACACCTAACCCAAATATTACTTGGGAAGTACAGTATTCTACCAACGTTGGTTTTGACTTTGGATTCCTGAACAACAAATTGACAGCAACTTTTGATTATTTCAACAACAAAAGATCTGATATTTTAACGGCAAGAAATGCGTCTGTGCCTTTATACACAGGATTGGCACTTCCAAAAGAAAACATTGGAGAAACTGTTAACAGAGGGGTTGACTGGTCTATAAATTATGCCGATAATATTCATAATTTCAAATACAGCGTTGGTTTTAACCTTACGTATGCGCAAAGTGAAGTATTGTTTCGTGACGAAGCTGCAAACATTCCTGAGTGGCAAAAATCAACCGGAAAAGCTATCGATTCATGGTTAGTTTACCAAACAAATGGTATTTACCGTACACAGGCAGATGTTGACAATTCGGCTCATTTTGAAGGTGCAAAACCTGGAGATCTTTGGGTAAAAGATACAGATGGTGACGGTAATATCACTACTAATGATAAAGTTAGAATTCCGCAATCGGCTACACCAAAAATCGCTTACGGTATTCCGATGAGAGCAGAATACAAAGGTTTTTCTATCGACTTACTTTGGACAGGACAATCAAAAGCAAAACAAATGATTCTTCCGCAAGGACAAGGAGCTATTGTAGCGCCGCCAGCATGGTTATACAACGACAGATATACAGCAGATAATCCTAATTCTAAATATCCTGTAGCATTCAATGATTCAGATAATAGAAACAACATTCCGGCTGACTTCTGGTTAAAAGATGCTTCTTTCTTTAGATTAAAATCATTAGAAATATCTTATGTCTTACCTGAAAAATCACTTTCAAGATTTGGAGTATTAAATATGAGAATTTATGCCGGAGGAACTAATTTGTTTTCTATCGACCACATGAAACAATATAACAGAGATCCGGAAACGAACAATACTACGGGAGTTAATTATCCGCAAACCCGTATCTACAGAGTCGGTATGACCATTGAATTATAATATTACGAAAAAAATATTCAGACATGAAAAATTATAAAACCAATAAACTAATAAATATAAAAAAGAAGGCTTTTATCCTTGCCTCTTTCTTTATCACAATTGCCTCTCTTACATCCTGTAGCCCAGATCCTCTGGACAAGGTTCCATTAGATTCTTATACAGATGCAACGGTTTGGAATGATTTGAAACTTGCCGAAGCTTTTGCCAATAACCTTTACACTGTATTGCCTAGCACGCAGCACAATTGGAACAATAAAACAAATCGCAGCTGGATTTTATCTACAGCGTGTGACGAAGCTTTTAACAACTTTAACGATTACGACATCTGGACACTAAATTCAGGAGCTTTAACTCCGGATAATGCAAGTGATTTTGATATCTGGAAACCTACTTATGCTACAATTCAAAACTGCAATATCTTTTTATCCCGTATTGATGCAGTTCCGGGAGATGAGGCTTTGCGCAACAGATTAAAAGGTGAAGTGACATTTTTAAGAGCTTACGCTTATTTTAAATTAACCAGCGATTACGGAGGAGTTCCTTTGATTACAGTTCCTTTTGATTTAAACAGTAATTTTAAAGTAGATCGCAGTACTTACGATCAATGTACTGATTTTATTGTAACAGAATTAGACAAATCTGCTGAGTTATTACCATTAACAACTTCAAGCCTTGGAAGAATTACAAAAGGTGCTGCACTTGCAATCAAATCAAGAGTATTGCTTTATGCGGCAAGCCCACAATGGAATACTACAAATGATATGGCTAAATGGAAAAAAGCATCTGATGCCGCAAAAGCTGTTATGGATTTAAACATCTACCAACTTTATGACAAAAACTACGAAGATCTTTTTACTACCAATAATTCAGAGATTATTTGCTCTCGTTTGTCTAGTAAAGATCCACAATGGAGTGCTTTTAATGGTGTAGAAATGTTCAATTCTCCGAGTGGTTTTCACGGTTGGGCAAACTTTGCGCCAAGCCAGAGTCATATCGACGCTTACGGAACAGCTGACGGAAAAGACATTACAGATCCTACATCTGGTTATAACCCTCAAAAGCCGTATGTGAACAGAGATCCTCGTTTTTACAAAAATATTGTATACGACGGACGTGCTTACGGAAAACCTGAATTCTTCAAGGATCGTTACGACGCCGGAAGTTCAAATAAAGCTGAGTTTTATGAAGGCGGATTAGATTCTCCTCAGGGATGGGATACTTGGAATGCTAGTAAAACACGTTATACTTTCCGTAAATATTGTGATACAACTTACAATTACAACAACGAAACACAAACAAACAAAGCCTGGATTATTTCTCGCTTAGGCGAAATTTATCTTAACTATGCTGAAGCGCAATTTAAACTAGGAAACGAAGGAACGGCGATTCAATATTTAAATGCAATCAGACAACGTGCCGGAATAACAGTTCCGTTGGCAGGTTTGACCGGTACAACTTTAGAAAATAAAATTCGTAACGAAAGACAAGTTGAGTTATGTCTCGAAGGATTCCGTTATTATGATGTACGTCGTTGGAAAATTGCCGAAGAAACCGAGAATAAACCTTTGATGGGAGTTGTTATTACCAAAAATGCTGATGGATCAAAAACCTATACCTACACCAAAGTTCAGGATAGAATTTTTAAACCTCAACACTATTTATTGCCAATTCCTAGAGATGAAACTAACAGAACAAGTTTAGTTCAAAACCCGGGTTATAATTAAAATTAACCTTCTGCTTTTTGCCCCAATCAAAAAGTTTAATTAGAAACATAGTCCCAACGTTTTGGGGCTATGTGTTAAGAATAATTTTACTCAAAAGGTTATTATATTTTTTTATTATCAGTCCTCATGGTATAGTCGATCAAAAAAACTGATAAGCCCGCAAACCCACTCTATAAATTGTGTGGGTTTGCTTTTAAAATTTTAGTACAGTCTTAAAATGATCTCTAACTAAAAGTATTTTTTCAATAATAGAAAATAGCCGCATGAAAAACAGATTTATAATTATAGCTGCCAATTGCTGTTTCTTTTTTAATGCATTTGGTCAAAACACAACAACATTCAAATCATCAGATTCTGCTATAGAACTTGCTTTTGACCGTGCAAAAACAATGGCTTTGAGTTATAAAGGAGATTCAAATGATCCTGTTGGACCTTGGTACGAAGCAGCACTTCCTTCAAGATCTGCTTTTTGTATGCGAGATGTTTCACACCAAAGTATTGGCGCCGAAATCCTCGGATTAAATAAAGAAAACAAAAACATGCTTTCTCTTTTTGCCAAAAATATTTCTGAAAACAAAGACTGGTGTTCCTATTGGGAAATCAATAAATACGGAAAACCTGCCCCTGAAGATTACAGAAATGACAAAGAGTTCTGGTACAATCTAAACAGTAATTTTGATGTACTATATGCTTGTTGGAGATTGTATTTATGGACTGGCGATGAAACTTATATCAAAAATCCTGAATTTGAAAACTTCTTCGAAAAATCAGCAACCAATTATATCGAGCGTTGGGTACTTGATGCTGATTCTTTATTAACAAGACCTGAGTTTCCAAATCCTTCTGTTCCTTTTAATATAAAAGATGATTTTCATAAATGCCGCGGACTTGCCTCCTACTCTGAAGGAATTTCGGGTTTAAAAATGGGCGTTGATTTAGTCGCTGCAATTTACCGCGGATTGCTAACTTATTCTGCTGTTTTGAGACAAAATGGAGATATTCAAAAAGCTGAATTCTTCGAAAATAAAGCAGCAAAATACAAACAACAAATCGAACAAATATGGTGGGATAATACAACCTCAACTTATAATGTGATTTATACCAGTGATGGAAAATTTAGCAAAGACGGCGGTGAACTTTTTCTATTATGGTTTGATGCTTTGACAGATTCAACCCGAACTAAAAAAACAATTGAGCACATTATCTCCCAAAAAACCAATGTCGAAAGTTTGTCTTATCTGCCCTTTTTACTTTATAAGTATGGTTATGGAGATAAAGCTTATGAATATATTTTACATCTAACTGATCCCGCAACAAAACGAAGAGAATATCCCGAGGTTTCCTATGGTGTAATCGAAGGCATTGTACACGGATATATGGGAATAGAACCTGATGCCACAACAAAAACAGTAACTACATTATATCGCGGAAAAAGCAATACAATAGCTGAACTGGACAATTTACCTGTTTTAAATACTGCATTATTTGTAAAACACGAAAACCAAAAAACAACGCTTTATAATAAAGGTAACGCTCCAATACAATGGCGAGTTATGTTCTCCGGAAATTATGATGCGATATTTATAAACAATAAAAAAATTACCGCCAGCCACAAGAAAGATGATAACGGGAATTGGTATACATTTGTTGATGTCCCTGTGAACTCAGGACAAAAAATGAATGCATCTTTCAAGTAAAACCTAGAACAAACAAAATTTTTATTCTATAAGCAACACAACATATACTACTAAATACGATAGATAAAAAACTGTTGGCGGTAATTATTTTAACACATAAAAATATAGATTAGCTGTGTAAAAAAAAGATTAAGAAGGATTAAAACGATCAGAAAAAATCTGCTCGATCTGCAAAATCTGCGTGAAAAAAAAATTAACGCATAGAAACATAGAATTTAAAATGAATAAAAAAGTGATTAATACAAATCTAGATTTGTACACATAGTTATGTGAATTTAAAGAAATGAAAAGTTTTTTTTAAGAATCAAAAATATGTTTCTATATACTTAAACTAATCCTTTACATATTATAAAACAACATTCTAAATAATAGAAATTTAAAATAATTATAATGAAGAAATCATTTATAAAAAAACAAAACCATTTTCTATTTGTTGTTGTCGCTTTTTGCTTCATCACAACCAGAGCAGTTTCGCAAGAAGAGCGTCGCTGGCAAATGGATCAGGATGGTTCTATTTCCTGGCAAATAAACAACAACATTCCGCATGACGATCATATCGAAATGAGCGGCAAAAAAATCTCCTGTGTTTTAAGATATGGAGTTGCTGCCGATGGTTCGTTTCATGCTACCCGCAGTTTGGTCTGGCCAATGCTTAGAACAATCCCTAATAATACACATGCAAGTTTAACGCGTCAATTTGCGCAAGATGCTTTTGATCTGGTAACAGTAAATTATAAACCTATTATTCCCGAAAAAGTAGTTTCGCTAACCCTAAACGGAACTTTGCTTGTAAAAAGTAAAACCAATACGCTTGAATTAACAAGACAATATTTTCCGTCAACAACTTTGGCCGGCTATTGCGAAATTTATACCCTGAAAAACATTTCTGAAAAAACCTGCGTAGTCGAAATTCCAAAATCAAATGCAGTTTATACCTCAGATCCTTCAAAAGGAACAGAAGGAAGTTATGATTTGCATGTAGATCTTTTTAATCAGGGAAGCTTTTACCTTAAAACAAATGAAACCATTAGTTTTTCTGTTTTCTACTCTGGTGTTAAAGCAAACGAGCAAGTTCCAGTTGTAAATGTTGACGAAGAGAAAAACAAACGTCTGAAATTAATCCATGAAATCTGGGATAAATTAATTCTGGAAACACCAGATCAGGTTTTAAATACAGAGTTCGCTTTCGCGAAAATCAGAGCTTCCGAAAGTATTTTTGAAACCAAAGGTGGTCCAATGCATGGTCCTGGAGGAGAATCTTATTATGCTGCTATTTGGGCAAATGATCAGGCAGAATATATTGGACCATTTTTCCCTTATTTAGGATATGAATATGGCAATCAGGCATCGTTAAATGCTTACCTGCAATTTGCAAAGTTCATGAACAAAGAATACAAACCAATTCCAAGTTCGATTGTTGCCGAAGGAACTGATATTTGGGCGGGTGCCGGAGATCGCGGTGATGGAGCGATGATTGCTTACGGAGCTTCACGTTATGCACTTACAAGAGGAAATACAAATGAAGCCAAACAATTATGGCCTTTGATTGAATGGTGCCTGGAATATTGTCATAGAAAATTAAACTCTGATGGCGTAGTTGCTTCAGATTCTGATGAACTTGAAGGACGTCTTCCGGCAGGAAAAGCCAATCTGAATACCTCATCATTATATTATGACGTGCTTAACTCAGCCGTTTATTTGGGTGAAGCTTTAGGAAAAGACCAATCGCAACTTAAAACCTATAAAGCTGAAGCTGAAAAATTAAAAATTGCTATCGAAAAATATTTTGGTGCTAAAGTAGAAGGTTTTGAAACCTATAAATACTACAAGGAAAATGACGTTTTAAGAGCCTGGATTTGCACTCCGCTTACTATGGGAATTTACGATAGAAAAAACGGAACTATAGATGCTTTATTCTCACCAAGATTATGGACAAAAGATGGTCTTGCAAGCATTGCAGGCGATAAAATATTCTGGGATCGCTCAACTCTTTATGCCTTAAGAGGTGTATTATCAGCTGGAGAAACCGATAAAGCATTAGATTTTTTACATTATTATTCTAACCGCCGTTTATTGGGCGACCACGTTCCTTATCCTGTAGAAGCATATCCAGAAGGAGATCAAAGACACCTTTCGGCAGAAAGCGGGTTGTATTGCAGAATCTTTACTGAAGGATTATTTGGTATTCGCCCAACGGGTTTACATAGTTTCGATTTCACGCCACGCCTTCCTAAATCCTGGCCTTCCATGAAAATGCGTCATATAAATGCATTCGAAAAAGATTTTGACATTACTGTAGAAAGAGCCGATAAAAAAACTAAAAATAACAATATCAGAAGGCAAAAATGTATTGGTTAATAAAGTAATTAAGGATGGAGATACGGTAAATATCAATCTTTAATAATTTGTTCCATCGGAACAGCTCATCGGTAGAAAAAGAATGTTTACGGTTCAATATCGTCCCATGGGGACGTTTGGTTAAATTTCATATGCATATATTATTTGTTAATATTAGCAACCAAACGTTCCTACGGAACGAAAAAAAATGCACTACTATTGGTCTACCGATGAATTGTTCTTATGGAACAAAACCAATACGAATACCCATTCTAATTATTTGATTTATGAACTCTTACTTTTAAAAAACGCTGCTAAAATTTTGATTTTTCAAAACAGTTCCAACCTCAGCTTCTAAGTATTGGTATATTTTATTATTTAAAAAATTCCCCATACTAATTCGCTTTACTCCTGCGTTTTGCAGCAAATTAAAATCTGGTAAATCTGGCATACACATTACATTTATTGGAAGTTCAGTTGCTTTTGTAAGCGCTTCTATATCTTCGATTTTTGTAACACAAGGAAAAAATAATCCGTGAACACCAGTCGTTTCATAAATACTTATTCTCCTTTTTGCTTCAGCCAAACCATCAGGTAATCCTAGTAAAAAAACGTCAGATCTAAGATTAATAAAGATCTCAATGTTCTCCTTTGAAAGTTCATCTGCGACCGCTTTAATTTTTTCGGCAAATGTTTCTGCAGCTACAATTGTTCTCACTCCTTGTTCAACTATAGAGTCTTCGATATTTATTCCCGAAACGCCTATTTTATACAACTCTTTTATATTGGCTACAATTTCTGTCGCTGTTTTTCCATAACCCGCTTCTAAATCTACAGAAACCGGTACAGATACCGAAGCCGCAATACGTTTTGTAATAAATAGATATTCCTCAAAACTCATTTCTTCACCATCTGCATATCCTAGTGTTTCTGCAATTGCATAGCTTGAAGTCCCAATGGCTTTAAAGCCTAAGTCTTCCATTTTTTTTGTACTCTGTGCATTCCAAACATTGCCAATTAACAATGGTTCAGATTGATAGTGTAATTCTTTAAACTTTTGAAATTGATTTGTCATATTCTTTAATTTTAAAATCAGGAAGTAATCCTATTTTTTGTATTTAATTAATGTTAGTTTCCTTAATGTCTGAAATTACAATATCATCCACATCCAGAGCACTTAAAAAATCTGTGGCATCAAAGGCTTCTCCTAATGTTGTAACGCCTTGTTTTTGTATTCTTCCTGTCAAAATTCTTTTTACAGCTTCAACAATTAAAGGAGCTGTAACGGCATAAATATCAATTCCCTGAGCCGTAATTGTTCTTTTCTTGTTGTCTTTTACAGCCACAACTTCCATACAGAAAATCTGTGATGACCTATTTTTTTCATCGGCAGCTTTAGGTTCTGGAGTTTCCTCATTTCTTATATCTGTCAAAGAGTTTTGACTCAGATAAGTATTGATTGTATTGACATTTATATGACGGGAAATCGTAATTATTTCTGAAAGTGGAACCGTCACTACTTCCTTCGTCAATATTGGATCGGGAAAATCCCATGTTTTTGATTTAACTTCCAAAACGGGTTCCAGACGATTGTTGGCATACATAAATCTTTGATAATGATTGCGCTCTCCAGTCAAACGTGTTCCTTTTGTAGGATGCCAGGAATCTAATCCAATATAGCTGAAGATTTCATCTACTTTATCCCAATCTTTAGTAAGCGTTGTACTTAATAAATCTCCCAATCCGCCATAAAATGCAGCTGCGGGAATTATGGCAACTTTAGCACGTTTTGCTTCTTCAGAAAACTCTTCAAAGATATCCAGAACAGCTTTTTGTTCAGCACTCACATCAAGATAATGTTTTCCTAATCTTAATGCCGATTGAATAATTGGTGCGGCAGTATCTAAAAAAGGACCGGCACAGTTTACGATTATTTCTGCATCGGCGAAAGCCTTATCTAAAGTTTCAGGATTATTAATATCGGCCACTTTTAGTATTAAATCCGGATAATCTTTACTTAAAGCATTCAGCTTATCAGCATCTCGCCCACTAAGTATAGGCTTGTAACCTTGCTGATAAAGCTGGGCAACCAAAAATTTTCCTGTGTGCCCGTAAGCGCCGTATATTACTATTTTGTTTTCCATAAAAGGGATTTTGGTATTTTATTGTTAGTTAATGTATTTTACAATTTGCGGTTACTGCTAAAAGAATCTCTGAACATTTTCCAGCCTTCGGGTGTTTTTTTCCAAAGTACCAGAAATTTACCATCATCAAAAAGTTCTCCTTTTGCATTAAAAGACTTCCACAAGCCTTCTTCTGTTACAAACTCAACGCCATCACCATATACGGCTGTTGTTATAAATTTTCCATTTCTCATTCCGTAGCTATCATAAGCAGCTCTAAAGAATTTTGCCGCAGCTTCAGGACCACACATTTGTACTGAATTGGGAGCCATAATACAGGCATCTTTTGCATAACGATTGATAAAAATTGAAGAATCATTTTTTACAAATGATTCAAAATAAATGGCATTGCTTTCTGCTATTGCTTTTTTTACTTCTTCTAAACCTGTATTCTGAATTTCTTTTTTTTGATCCTTGCAAGACAATAGTATCGCAAGAACAACTACTGAGATAAATAATTTGTTGTGCATAATAATTATTGTTAATGTTACAGTACAAAATTCAGCTTATGCAGACAAAGAAGTGGTGATGTAAGTCACTTTTTTTTAAAGAGGTAATTATTTTTTCAAACGGCTCAGTGTCTCCCTTGATACGCCCAGATAAGCAGCTAATTTTCTTTTAGAAATTCTTTGTATCAAGTCTGGGTATTCTTTGAGTAAGAGATTAAAACGCTCAGTAGCATCGTTGGTCATATAAGTGAGTAACCGTTTTTGTTGTTTTACAAAACTGTCGTTGGCTTTTCTGCGAAAAAAATTCTCCATCTTCGGAACGGCTGCACATAGTTTTTCCCTATTCTCGAATGAAATGGAGATTGCTTCAGTTTGTTCCAGACAAACGATATCAAAAATAGCAGTTGTTTGGTTATAAAAAGCCTGTTGGTCTGTAATCCAGCAGCCTTCATTGGCAAACTGCATAATGTGTTCTTTGCCAAAATTATCTATATAATTAGACACGGCGAGACCATTAGAAATCCAATAAGTGTGGTTGGCTTTTTCGCCCAGTTTTACAAGCTTCTCCCCTTTTTTGAAGGTAATTTTTGAGAAATAAGAAATTATATTGCCAAACTCTTCTTCTGTGATAGAAGAAAAGTTTGCAATATGTTTATAAAAGATGTGAAATTCAGAGGTCTCGTTCAACTTTTTATACTTTATATTAGCTATTCGGATTATTTGTCGTGCAGGAAATTTAGCACTAAAATAAGTTCATTTTTCGGATTAGCCAAATCTTCCAAATACAAATATAAATCTCCATTAAATCAAGTACTTAAATTCATTTAGCAGCATAATAAAGGCGCCTTTTTATCAAAAAACATTCACTCCTTTTCCTGTAGTTATTAAACTAAGCAAGCTTTCTTGTATCAGTTTTCCCCACGCATTTGAGCAGTCACCATAACATTCAAATTCAGGAACTAAACCCAAATGACTAAAACGAACTTGTGTTTTGTTGTTTACATCTGAGATTTCGAATACAATTTTTGTTCCCGTCCATTCTGTTTGGTTTTTCACAAAACTTAATTTACTGTCTGTGACAAGCCATTCAATTTTTTCGTTTGGGATAATCTCTACTATTTTTTGTTTCGAAAAATGAATTCCCGGTACGTTATAGCTAAATTCGTCATTTAGCTTATCTGTACTTCCTTCTACTTCACCCTGCCACCAACCGCAAACGTCATTGATGGCATTAAAAGCTTCTTCTTTAGAATTATCAACTAAAATTGTTGTAGTAAAATTTGATGTTGCCATTTTATTTATTTTTAAGTAATTGCATTTGCCCTAAGTGGTATTGCAAATGAGAAGTTCTTGTTATCACTATATTCAATTTATTGCGATGTGGCTCTTTCTCAAAATCTTCGGCACTTACGGCTGTATGTTTTTCGAACCATTCTTCTGGTTTCAGATTCTCAAATTTTTGTTTTATCGCCTCAGATTGTTTAGTCCAGAAAGTTCTCAACTCTGATACTGTTGGTAATTTTTCTACTGCTTTATCCGGAAATTTTATAAATGGCTCATTTAATTCAGGATATAGTTTTTCGCCCATATCCATTAGAACCAGCATATCATCATGAACTGCAATAAGATGTCCAAGCAAATAAATACCTCTGTTTCTTCCCGGAGAAATTTCTTTTTGCAAAGCTTCATCACTTAAAGAATTAAGTAATACGTCACAATTAGTTATAGATGCATACCATCTGTCCAATACCATTTTAACGAATAATTTTGGCGTCACTGTTGTTGTTACTGTTGTCATTTTTTTAGGTTTTTAATAGTTGTAAAATTTATAATTGTTTTTTGTTTGTATATCAGGTATTTTTTGAATCGTATATATAAATCTGAACCATATCGTCGCTTGCAAAAATCCTTCTGTCAACTGCACATTGCTGTCCTATATCTGACTTAAAAGATTCCATCATTATTTCAAGTGAGTCAAAATACAAATTGGCTACTCGATAAATATCATTATGTCCTGTAAGCGAAATAACCGGACCATCATTGATTTCATATTTTAATAATCCGGGTAATTGTTTTGCCATCGGAACATGTACTTCGAAATAATGTTTTTCAAAAAATTCTTTATCTTTTGGTGTGGTGTAAATCACCGTCATTTTTGCCATGGTGCCTTTTTGTTTAAAATATTCATAAATAGCTCTGTTTGAATTTAGTACTGTAAAATTATCATCTAATATTGATACTAACAGGGTGTTAATCAGACATTGTACGGGGTAGTTTTGGACAAAAACATTTCTTATCTTTACTTATAAAAAAAAGCGATGAAACATCTTACCATTATAGTTCCAAATGGAGATAATAATCTTCCGAGCATTACAGGTGCTTACGAAATCTTTAATAAAGCAAATGGCTATAATAAGGCAAATGGCAAAAAAGAGCTGTTTACCATACAATTAGCCGGCATTTCTGAAAAAGTAGATTTCAATGATGGATTATTTACCGTAAGACCACATCTTAACATCTCGGCCGTTACTAAAACTGATCTTATAATTATACCTTCATTAAATCATAATTATAATCTTGCATTAAAAGATAATGAGCCGTTATTGCCGTGGTTAGAAAAACAATACAGAAACGGTGCCGAAATTGCCACCATTTGCACGGGAGCATTTGTTCTTGCAGCATCTGGATTGTTAGACGGAAAAAGCTGTTCTACACATTGGTCTGTAACAGAAAATTTTAGATCAATGTTTCCAAAAGTCAATTTACAGATTGATGAATTGATTACTGATGAAAAAGGAATTTATACAAATGGCGGAGCATATTCATTTCTTAATTTAATGATTTATTTGATTGAGAAATATTATGATAGAAATACAGCTATTTATTGTTCTAAAGTTTTCCAGATAGAAATGAACCGAAATACGCAGTCTCAATTTGCCATTTTTACAGGTCAAAAGAAACATGATGACGAAATGGTGCAACTTGCCCAATTATACATCGAAAAGAATTTAGACGAAAAAATATCTATTGGAGAATTATCCTCAAAATTTAATGTTGGAAGAAGGAATTTTGATCGAAGATTTATAAAAGCTACCGGAAATACTCCAATTGAATACTCACAAAGAGTCAAAATAGAAGCCGCAAAAAAAGCATTTGAAAGCAATCGCAAAACAATTAATGAAGTTATGTATGATGTTGGCTATTCTGATGTAAAAGCATTTCGGGAAGTGTTTCGAAAAATTACCGGTATGTCTCCTTTAGAATATAAAAGAAAATACCATAAAGATGTTCTCTTGATTGCTTAAACAATTGTCCTGCAAGATTAAAAAAACCTTACAGGACAATAAATATTAAGTAGTAAAGCCTATTTCAAGGCGTCGTAAAGTATTTCTACCGGATGTTGGGCTTTTCGACCTGTACCGTCCGCAATTTGATGTCTGCAGCTTGTTCCTGAAGCCGAAATCAATGTTGCAGCTTCTTCTGAACGAATGGTTGGAAATAAAACCAACTCTCCTATTTTCATAGAAATATCATAATGCTCTTTTTCATAACCAAATGAACCCGCCATTCCACAACATCCACTCGGAATATTGAGAACGGTATAATTCTTTGGCAACATTAATATTTTCTTTAGCGGAACCAATGACGACAAGGCTTTCTGAAAACAATGTCCGTGCATTCGAACTCTCTCCGTTTTATCGGTAAAACTATTTGCTGAAATTCGTCCAGCCTCTAATTCATTGGCTAAAAACTCTTCGATTAAAAAGCTTCTAGTTGCAAATGTTTTGGCTTTTGCTTTTAAATCTCCACGGCATAAATCAGGATATTCATCACGAAAACTCAATATCGCCGAAGGTTCAATTCCGATTAAAACTCCATTTTCCGGAATTGAAATTTCGAAATCTCTTGTGTTTTGTTCTGCAATTTCTCTTGCTTCTTTTAGCATTCCTTTCGAAAGATACGTTCTTCCGCTGATTCCAATTTTTGGAATTTCAACCAGATATCCCAAACCATTCAAGAGTTTTACAGCTGTTTGACCAATTTCGACATCATAATAATTCAGAAACTCATCATTGTACAAATACACTACACCATTTGCAAAATCACCATCTTGAATGTAATTTTTCATCCATTTTGCAAAAGTAATTTTGTGCATCAAAGGCAGTTTTCTTTCTGTGGCAAAACCGGTTGTTCTTTTAATAACATTGCCCAAAACACCTTTTGTAGATAAATTATACATCCAGGGAATTGCAGCAAACAAGTTGTTTATTTTTGGCGTATTTCCAATCAATCTTGAACGGAATTTTACACCATTTTTATCATGATATTGTTGTAATGTTTCGGCTTTTAATTTTGCCATATCAACATTCGACGGACATTCAGATTTACAGCCTTTACAGCTTAAACACAAATCAAGTACATCAAGCAGATTTTCATCATCAAATCGATTCGCTTTTTTCGAAGTTGTAATAGTTTCTCGCAACATGTTGGCTCTTGCACGCGTTGTATGTTTTTCATCGCGCGTTGCCATATAACTTGGGCACATTGTACCACCGCTTTTCTCCGTTTTTCTACAATCTCCAGATCCGTTGCACATTTCGGCAGCACGGAGGATCCCGTTATGTTCAGAGAAATCAAAATACGTTTCCGGCATTGGTGTTTCCTGACCTGCCGTATATCTCAAACTCGAATCCATTGGTGGCGTATTCACAATTTTGCCCGGATTAAAAACTCCCCAAGGATCCCAAACTTGTTTTACCTGAATAAACAATTGATAGATTTCTTCGCCCAACATCAACGGAATAAATTCTCCTCGAAGTCTTCCATCGCCATGTTCTCCACTCAAAGAACCTTTATATTTTTTTACTAAATGTGCAATATCTGTCGCAATAGTTCTAAAAATTGCTGTGCCTTCTTTAGTTTTTAAATCTATAATCGGGCGCAAATGCAATTCTCCCGTTGCCGCATGCGCATAATGCACGCAGTTTAAGTTTCGTTCTTTTAGTATCGCATTAAAATCTTCGATAAAATCCGGTAAATCATTAACATCAACGGCAGTATCTTCGATTACCGCAACCGCTTTTGCATCACCCGGAATATTCGACAATAAACCTAAGCCTGCTTTTCTTAATGTCCAGACTTTATTGGTATCGTCGCCATAAACAATCGGGAAATGATAACCCAAGTTTTTAGAACGCATCAAAGCTTCCATTTCTTTTGCAACAGCATCAATTTCTTCTTGGGAATCTCTTAAAAATTCAACCGCCAAAATTGCCTGAGGATCTCCTTTTACAAAAAAACGA
The DNA here is from genome assembly GCF_963422545.1 of uncultured Flavobacterium sp. NCBI lineage: Bacteria > Pseudomonadati > Bacteroidota > Flavobacteriia > Flavobacteriales > Flavobacteriaceae > Flavobacterium > uncultured Flavobacterium sp. Next base: position 215,013 of record NZ_OY730230.1, on the reverse strand, counting down.
TTCTTGCTTTGTTCGATATTTTCTTTGGTACATTCCAGAATATAATGATCAATTAACTCAACACTATCCGGATTAAATTTTAACGCTTCTATATTTGCTTTTAGCGATTCATTTATACTTTCAAAATGTACACAAACCAAAGCTGCGTAAGGTTTTAATGCATCAACCAAGTTCAATTTTATAGCTGTAGAAAAGAACAAAGTTCCCTCAGATCCTGCAATTAATTTACAGAAATTGAATTTTTCATCGAAAGTTCCAAAAGGCATCGAATCTGCCAATAAATCCAAAGCATAACCTGTATTTCTCCTCGGAATTGTTTTCTTAGGAAAATTATCTTCGAATAAAGTTCTGTTTGTTTCAGAAGATAATATTTCTTTTGCCTGAACATAAATAGTTTGCTCTAACGGACTCACAACATTGATTCCGTTGCATTTGTCTTCAAATTCAGCATTAGTTAATGAACCAAAAGTAACTTCATTGCCATCGGCAAGAAAACCTTTTATTTCCAATAAATGTTCACGCGTAGATCCATAAATAACAGATCTTGCGCCACAAGCATTGTTTCCAACCATTCCGCCAATCATACAGCGATTACTGGTAGAAGTTTCGGGACCAAAAAAGAGTTTATATTGTTTTAGATGAAGATTTAGTTCATCACGAATTACACCCGGTTCTACCCAAGCCGATTTATTTTCCTGATCTACAGAGATAATTTTCGTGAACTCTTGCGAAATATCAACAATAATTCCGTTTCCAACTACTTGTCCCGCAAGCGAAGTTCCGGCTGCACGCGGAATCACACTGCTATTATTTTCTCTTGCAAAGGCTATAATTTTCTGAATATCTTCCTTCGTTTTCGGAATCGCAACCGCCAAAGGCATTTCTTTATAAGCGCTGGCATCTGTTGCATAGAGCAAACGCATCGTGTGATCGTAAAATAATTTACCCTCTAATTGCTTTTCTAAACCTTCAAGATTAATAGAACTCTTGGAAAGGATATTATTGTTATTCATTTTGATATTTTATTATGTAATTCTTTCCTTAAAGGCATAAAGACCCAAAGCTTAAACTCAATATTGTCATTTCGATCGAAGTGACAAAACCTTTGCGACTTTGCGTCTTTGCGAGATTAATTTTATAATCCAAAAAGCTTCACTTAATGCCATTAAACTTCAAGATTATGTGTTAAACTTTTTTCTACAATTCGCTTAAAGCGATATCTAGGAATTTCACCATTTCGTCAGCATTTTGTTTACTGAAAGTCATTGGTGGTTTTATTTTTAATACGTTATGCAATGGTCCATCGGTACTTAATAAATATCCGTTTGCCTTCAATTTTTCGACTACGATATCTATTTCTGGAACTGCGGGTTCCATTGTTGTTTTGTCTTTAACCATTTCGGCACCAATGAATAATCCATGTCCGCGAACGTCACTTATGATTGGGTATTTTGCCATTAAACCTTTAAGCCCGTTCATTAAATGATTTCCAACTTCTAAAGCGTGCTGTTGCATTTCTTCTTCCTGAATAACATCTAAAACTGCTAAACCTGTTGTCATAGAAACAGGATTTCCGCCAAAAGTGTTAAAATATTCCAATCCGTTATTGAAAGAATCTGCAATTTCTTCCGTTACAATTACTGCCGCAAGCGGATGCCCGTTACCAATTGGTTTTCCTAAAACTACAATATCAGGGACTACATTTTGCAATTCAAATCCCCAGAAATGATCTCCAATTCTCCCGAAACCAACCTGAACCTCATCGGCAATACAAACACCTCCGGCTGCTCTGACATATTCGTAAGCGGTTTTTAGATAATTTTCCGGTAACGGAATCTGACCTCCAACTCCTAATAAGGTTTCGCAGATAAATACGGCTGGTGCTTTGTCTTCTTTCTTTAAATCTTCAATGATTCTTTGTACATCTTCGGCATATTTTTCTCCGGCTTTTGCATCACCATATTTATACGGACCACGATACAAATCCGGATTTATCGCTTTGTGAATCCAAGGCATTTGACCGGAACCACCTTTGCTGTCAAATTTATACGGACTCATTTCCATTGCTACAGTTGATGTTCCATGATACGCATGATCGAGTACAATTACATCTTTTTGGTTGGTATAATGACGGCTCATTCTGATCGCTAAATCATTGGCTTCACTTCCTGAATTTACGAAATAGCAAACGCTTAATTTCTCTGGTAATGTTGCTGTTAATTTTTCGGCATATTCTGTTATAGCGTCATTCAAATATCTTGTATTGGTATTTAAAGTTGCAATTTGTTTTTGCATTTTTCGAACTACAACCGGATGACAATGCCCCACGTGCGAAGGATTATTGACGCAATCTACAAAGGTTCTCCCTTTATCATCGTACAAATATTGCAGTGCTCCTTTGACAATTTTTAGTTTGTCTTTGTAACCAATACTTAAATTTCGACCAATTTTCTTTTTACGAATTTCCAATAAATCACTATAATCATCTTCATTGATTAATCCGGTAAAACCGCACGCTTTTCTAAAAGCATCCTGAGCTTTAATTGGGTTAATCTGAATTAGTTTATACAACAAATCCCAAGCTGGTTTTTCAGTAATAAAATGATGTTCGTTGTTACTGTCTAATGATGCATTATAAGCAGATTGTGTCACGCTTATACAAAGTCTTCCAGCAATTAAATAATGTAATAAATCTAATTCTTGTTCTGTCAATGCGTACGCTTTATGATATCCTGCAACAATCGATGCAGCAACCGCCAACGGATCTTCTTCGTCGAGCATTGCATAAGTACAGGCTATTGCCAAATTATTGATAAGCGCGGTATAAACCATATCGCCAAAATCAATTAAACCTCTTATGCGATTTTCTTGCACTAATACATTATAATCGTTGGCATCGTTATGCACATATGCATGTCTTAAACGATGAATTTGCGGCAAAACTTCGGTATCAAACTGTAACAGAAAATAGCCTGCAATACGTCTTTTTTCGTGATTTAAAATATATTTTAGGTTATCCCCTGCTTCACTGGCACGGCTAATATCCCAGGTATAACTGCGATGCATTGCGGGATGAGAAAAATCCTGTAACGCATTGTCCATATTACCTAAAAAAGTTCCTAGATTATGATGTAATTCGCTTGTTTTATTTTCTACATCAACCCAAAAAGTACCTTCGAGAAAGTTTAAAATTCTAATATAATAGATTTTAGAATCTCTTACTATTTTGGTTAATTCTTCTCCTTGTTTATTGATGCTAAAATGCTGAAAACAATCAGAAATATTGCTTTTTTTAAGGTGCTGAATAATATTTATCTGCGCTTCTAAAAAAGGAAATGGATGACTCTCATTGGACACTTTTAGAATGTATTTTTCATTTTTCTCATTCGATAAAAGAAAATTCAATTCATCATATCCATTTAATGCTTTTACGGTTACGATTAATCCGTAATGTTCTTTTACTAAATCCTGAATAGTTGCTTCTGAAAAAGTCATTGTTACTATATTAAATTATTTTTTTTTTGCCACGAATTTCACGAATTTACACTAATTACTATGCGTATGCTATTTTAAAAAATTCGTGCTAATTCGTGGAATTCGTGGCAAACTTTATTTCCAAATACTTCGTGGCAAACTTTTACTTTTATTTCCAAATAATAGCCTGAGCCGGCTGTAAAGGATTTTGTCCAATCAATATTTTACTTCCTTGAGGAACTGGCAAGTTTACTGGCTCATTTGTATAATTTACGCCCACATAAAAACCATCTCTCCATTCTACATATACACCTCTTGGCAAGTCTTCGATCGCAACTTTTGCACGTTCGTAAATTGTTCGGACAACTTGTCTTTCCAAGTTTCCGTCTTTACTTTCGGCGCCAATATAAGTGATTGTTCCTTTGCCTAATTTTCTGGTAATTGCCGCTGCTTTTCCTTTATAAAACTGATCTGCATAAGTTGCTAAAACTTCAGTTCCTTGTTTTGGGTTTAAAACATCTGCCCATGAATTCCATTTGTAGGTATTCGTTCCGGCATTTATAGTTCCGTTTACATCTTCGACAAGCATGTCAAAAAATTCTACATCAGCTCCAATTAAAGGCACGATTGGTGCGCTCCAATTAGCTTCAAAGAAATGTCCGTTTTTATCTTTTTGACCCGTACGGCAAGAAAGAATTAAGTTTCCGCCATTCTCTACATATTTCGTCCATTTGTCGACTAATTTCTGATCGATAAGCTGATAAGCCGGAGCGACAATAAACGGATAAGCAGAGAAATCATCTTCTTCTGTAATAAAATCCATTGGTGCACCAGTTGATTTTATAGCTGATGTGTACGTATTTCTATGTCTCCATGTACTCCAAAATTCTGTTTGTTTTTGGTTTTCCAGGTCCCAAAGATTTTCATGACTCCATAAAAATCCAGTTTTTCTTTTCGAAAGATTCTCTGGAATCACCGCTTTTGGATTGTATTCTTTACGAAGCAATTTCATGTCTTCGATTGATTGTACAAACTCTTTTCCGCCTTGTGACAAAGTTACTCCATCAGTTCCTACGATTCCGTCGTGATACATTTCGCTGCTTCCTAACGGATGTCTGTATCTGTATGTGCAAGTAAACGAACATCCTCCGCCAAAAGCTTGTGAAATCCACATATGAACCGTTCCCGGAAGCAATTGCGGGTTTATGCTTGCCCAATTTACTTGTCCCGGCTGCATTTCCATAACGCCTGTAACACCATTTATAGATCTGTAATAATCATTGGCTTCTGAAATTTTATTAGGTTGTCCCATTCTAAAATTCTGACCTCCCAATGTATTTCTTCCGCTTACGGGATACATTGTGTAAGTTGCAAAATCCATTTTATCGGTTCTTCTAGGATCTGCACCGTAAACTACGTTAGTATAATTTGTAGTAATCCATTGTTTTGGGTCAATATATTTACGAAGTGTTTCTGCTTGTAAATTCAGATATTCTGCCTGAGAATCTGCAGTGTATCTTTTGAAATCCAATATCGCATGCGGACTCAATTTGTCTTCAGAATAAAGCTCTGCATTTGGAATAGCGATTTGTTCGAAATTATTATATCGAATGCTCCAGAAACTTGCAACCCATTCTTTATTCAGATTTTCGATTGTTCCGTATTTGGTTTTAAGCCATTTCTGAAATCCTTTTTGTGCAGACGGACTAAAATCATCTGGTGCGCCTGGTTCGTTATCCACTTGCCAGCCCATGATGTTTTTGTTTTTACCGTATCTTTTTCCAAGTTCTGTAACGATTTTTTCTACAAACTCTCTGTATTTTTCGTTCGAAACAGATTGATTGGCTCTGTTACCGTGTTCTCTACGGCGACCACTTGCATCTACTAAATAAATCTCAGGATACTTCTCTCCCATCCAAGCCGGAGGAGTTGGCGTTGGTGTACAAAGAATTACTTTTAATCCTTGTTTTTCGGCTATAGCCAAAGCATCATCCAACCATTTAAAATCATATTTACCTTCTTCAGGTTCCATATAAGTCCAGGCAAATTCAGCGAAATGCGTAAATTCAAATCCCAGTTTTTTGATGTTTTTTAAATCACGTTCCCATTGTTCTCTCGGCCATTGTTCGGGATAATAATAAACACCTATTTGCATTAAATCAGGCTTTGAGAAAAAACGCTGCGAATCTTTCTTTTCTGTAACTGTAGCTTTTTTGCTTTGAGCAAAAACAGGCGCCGAATTGCAACTTGCAATAAGCAATCCTGTCAATACTATTTTTGTAAGCGATATATTTTTGTTGAACATACTTTGTAATATTGTTGTGTTAATCAAATTTAGATAGTTATTCTTAACTCGCTGTCGGTAATTTATAAAAGTTTAATTAAACACATAGAAACATAGGTTTTATTCTTAAAAAAGAGATTAAAAAAGAAATACATTTCTTCACACATAGCTATGTGCATTAATGCGAAGTGAAACGCCTTTTTTGAACGTACAGAATCTATGTTTCTATGTGTTAAAATTTTATACACAAGAGCTTGTTTAACTATTTATCTTCTAAAAGCATCATTAAATAATGAGACGCTGACCAACTAAAATTAAAGGCTTCTAAACCTTTTCCTGTAATTGGCTGATAGTTTTCTCTAATTGAAGTGCCTTTGTCTAAAACTCCTTCGGCATTATGAATTAGTTTATGTGCCAATTCGTTTGCTTCGTTTTTGTATCTGTATTTTTCTAATCCGTTAATTCCAAAATAACTTTGATCTAACCAAACCGGTCCTCTCCAATATCCGTTATCAGGTTTAAATTTAGGATGATTTGCTGCCAATGTTGGCAAAGGAACAAATGTGTTTAGGGAATTTGTATCCAGCATATTTGTTTTGGCTGCTTTGGCTTGTTCTGCTGTTGCAACTTCTGCCCAAATTGGTAAATATCCTTCGCATCCCATTGCTTTTATCAATGTTTTTCCGTCGATTGTTGTGTCGTAAAACCAACCTGTTGCGCCATCCCAAAACTGATTCTGAATTTTAGATTTTAAGGTAACACTTTCGTCTTTCCATTTTTTAGCTTCTTCGGTCAGTTTTAAAACCTCAGCCATTTTGTTCAGATAGTTTTTCTCGGCATATAAAAACGAGTTTAAATCGACACTTTCCTGATCTAATGAATACGCTTTTTCTCCATTTTTCAGGATTTTGCTATCATCAAAACGAACGGCGTTGTCCATTCCGCTTTCCCATTTTGCTGCGATTACAGTACCGTCAGTTGAGCCAAATTCGCATAAACCATCCTGATCGTGATCACGCTCTTTGTACCACCAATTGTGATATAATTTTAGCTTTGGGTAAAACTCTTTTATGAAATTAACGTCTTTTGTTTTCTCATAAATTTTCCAGATTGCCCATGCAGCAAGTGGCGCTTTTGTGTTTCGGTAATTATTCTCTTCCAAAAGATTATTTCTGTAAATACAATCCGGAATAAAGCCGTTTGGTTCCTGATAATCAAACAAAGCTCTCATTTGATTTTTTGCTAATTCCGAATCATAATTGGCTACAGCAACTGCATGTTTCCAACTGTCCCAAGCCCAAAAACCATGAAACCATTCGTAATTGTAACTCGGAAAAAGTCCGCCATGTTTTAATCCTTCAGCGGCAATTCTGGTATTATTTTGTAATGTCAATACTAGTTTTGCAACCAAATCAGAATAAACGGCATCTTTGTAAATGCTTTTCTTTTTTGCAATTAATTGTGCTAATTGCTTTTCTTTTTCTTTTTGTGTGTTGTTAAGTAAAGTGTTGAATGTTGTTTTTGCAATAACCTCGTTTTCATTTTTCCATGAATATTGAGCAAAAATAAAGGTTTGAGCAACTACAATTTCTTTGGTTTCGTTTGGTTTTAATACCAGTTTTTCTGTTTGTGCTTTATATCCTTGTTTTGAAATTTCAATTTCGGGATTGCTTTTCAAAAACTGAATATAACCTGTGGCTGTACTTTTTGTGGAAACGATTTTTAATATGTTTCCTTCTTTCGATAATTGTAAATCATCTAAAAATATATTCGATTCATACGAAGGAAATAGTGTTATCGTTTTTCCTGATTTATTGGTAATGCTTGTTTTTTGTAATACCGAATGTCCTGATAAAAACACTAATTGCTGTTTTATCTCTAATTTTTCATTTTTAAATTCTTGTTCTAAATGGCTGTTGTAGCTGTTTTGAGCAACCAATGCACTTTTCCAGTTGATGGCTTCTTGTTTGTTTTCGTCCTTTAGCTGAAGCGAAACAAACGATGGACTTAACCAAACTCCATTTTGTTCTGTCATTAAAAATGGTCCTGAAAATCCTGCCTGAACTTCTGATTGTTCTAAGAATCCGAAGGCAAACCATGCGCCTTTATCCGAGAATGCCAATGGTTTTCTGTCGGTGGCATTTGTTGGGTTTCCTTTGTAATTTATACTGTTTTTGGCGGATTCTAAGTTTGGAAAACTCTTTTGTGACCAACCAAATTGCAGTATAAAAAAGGATGCAAGAATAAAAAGTATTTTCTTTTTGCCCATATTATTTTGTTTTTATGGTGTGTTTTTATTTAGGTATAATATACTAAATGTTTCATTACGTTAAGTATTTTCAGAAAAAAGTTCGCCACGAATTCCACAAATTATCACGAATTATTTTAAAAATAATCAACTTAATAAATTAGTGTAGATTCGTGGAATTCGTCGCGAAAAAAAACTTTAATTGAATTCTTTTTTTAGTGCTTATTTCGTTTGTAATTCTGTCAAAGGAATTGGGTAAAAGTTGTTTTTTGCGCTTGTGCAAAATTGATGTTTGGCAACCGCAAACATAACAGTAAAGGAAGTAGGTTTAGCTTCCTAACTAATAGTTTTTTCATTTTGGTAATGGTTTTGGTTAATTAAAATTTTCGCTTTTTAGTTTTTTTATTTTTATACAAATAATTTATTTAGTCAGTGGTGGTAAAACACTGACCAAATAAATTACGGTATTCTTAATTATGGTGACTTTTGTATAAGCTTCAGTTCTAGATCGGCTTATAAGTCAAATTTTATTCCTTGTGCTAATGGTAAACTCGTTGTGTAGTTGATTGTATTAGTTTGTCTTCGCATATAAACTTTCCAGGCATCAGATCCGGATTCTCTTCCTCCGCCTGTTTCTTTTTCTCCACCAAAAGCTCCTCCAATTTCAGCACCTGATGTTCCAATATTTACGTTTGCAATACCACAGTCAGATCCTGTAACAGACAAGAACAATTCAGCTTCTCTTAAATTATTGGTCATAATTGCAGAGGATAATCCTTGTGCTACACCGTTCTGGATAGCAATGGCATCGGTCACAGTTCCTGAGTATTTTAATAAGTACAAGACTGGGGCAAAAGTTTCGTGTTGTACAATTTCAAATGTGTTATCAGCTTCTGCAATTGCAGGTTTTACGTAGCAACCGCTTTCGTAACCTTCTCCTGAAAGTACACCGCCTTCAACAAGGATTTTTCCTCCCTCGGCAACTACTTTTTCAAGAGCCTGATTGTACATTTCGACTGCATGTTTATCGATTAGCGGACCAACATGATTTTTTTCGTCTAATGGGTTTCCGATACGTAACTGTTTGTAGGCTGAAACAATTGCATCTTTAACTTTATCATAAATACTTTCGTGAATGATCAAACGACGTGTTGATGTACATCTTTGTCCCGCTGTTCCTACGGCTCCAAAAACGGCACCAATAACGGTCATTTTAATATCTGCATCCGGCGTAACGATAATCGCATTGTTTCCGCCTAATTCTAATAATGAACTTCCTAAACGTCCCGCAACTACCTGCGCTACGATTTTACCCATACGAGTAGAACCTGTAGCCGAAATTAACGGTACACGCTTATCGCTTGTCAACAACTCTCCTATTTTATAATCGCCATTGATTAAGCATGAAATACCTTCCGGAAGATTATTTTCTTTGATAACCTCAGCAATAATATTCTGGCAGGCAATTCCGCAAAGAGGCGTTTTCTCAGATGGTTTCCAAACGCAAACATCACCACAAATCCAAGCCAAAGCTGTATTCCAAGCCCAAACTGCTACCGGAAAGTTGAATGCCGAAATGATTCCGACAACTCCCAAAGGATGATATTGTTCGTACATTCTGTGTCCTGGACGCTCTGAATGCATCGTTAATCCGTGCAGCTGACGCGAAAGTCCTACTGCAAAGTCACAGATGTCGATCATTTCCTGAACTTCTCCGTAACCTTCCTGTAATGATTTACCCATTTCATAAGAAACCAGTTTTCCTAAAGCTTCTTTGTTTTGGCGTAATTTTTCTCCAAACTGATGCACGATTTCTCCACGTTGCGGCGCTGGCATTACTCTGAATTGTTTGAAAGCAGCGGTAGCAGATTCCATTACTTTTTCGTAATCAGCGGCAGTCGAAGTTTTAATTTTTCCAATTAATTGTCCGTCTACCGGAGAATAACTTTCTAAAATTTCTCCGTTCGAAAAATTGTTTAATCCTGTTGAAGTTCCTTCATTAATTTCCTTTATACCTAATTGGTCTAAGGCTTCTTCTATTCCAAATCGTAATTCTGTTGTTGTCATTCCGACTTTTTTTTGAGTTCGTTATCCTGCAAGTTTTTTTTCAACCTTGTAGGTTTTAAATAATAGGTTTTGAGTATATTGTTATACCTACAAGGTTGAAAAAAACCTTGCAGGAATTACTTCATTCTCTATAAAAAAGCTGCTTTTATTATTTAGTTTCCTGCAACTTTACATCTGTACTTTCAAAGATTTTATCAGCAGATGATGCTACAAATCCTTGGTACAATTCTCCGTTTGCCATTGGGTAACGAAGTGCAAATTCATAATAGCAAGACGGAATTTCTAATGCTCCTTCCTCAAAATCAACTACGTATAAATCTGCCAATGTGCTTGATTGTTCTAATAATTGCTCTGGTGTTCCTTTGATTTTTCCACCAGATGCGTTTAGTTTCCAACCGCTTTCTTCTAAGAAGTTGTTTAATTCTTCTAATGTTTTAAAATCTTTTAAAGCATTCGTATTTATAGTGAAGTGATTTGCTCTAAAACCGTAAACGTACATCCAAGCTGCATATTCAGATTCTTCTAATAATGATTTGTAAATTGCTTGTGAGTTTCCTTTCCAAACAGATCCGCTTAAAACCAATTCAGGATCATTAAATACACTTTGATCACAACTGTTCAATATATTCTGTACTGTCTCTTGCAATTCAGCCGAACATTTTTCCAATTCTAATTCAGAAATAAAAATTCTTGGCGCGCTTTTATCTGTTGCATGCTCATAATGTTTGGCATATAATTTTTTAGTTTCAAAATTATATTCTCCTTTTGCTTCATAACCAACATTTAAAAAAGGTTTTTCTAATACCTCAATATTAACACGCTTATCATTGAAAGTACGAATTGCGATATGGTCATTCTGGATTTCCTCGCCTCTGTTTTCTAATAATTCATGTATTTTTCTCGCAGATGGAGTAATATCAGCATATTGCTCCCATAGTTTCGTAAGTAATTGATCTTTATTCATTTCCGATATCTAAAAATAGTGTTAGTATGACACAAATCTATATATAATAGTGTTATTATAACAGTATGCAAGTACGATTATTTAAAATCAGACATATATTGTGTTGTTTTTTGTATTTTTGACACTTTAAAAAGGAGTTTTAACATAAGAATTGTCAAAATAATAGAATCTTTAAACAAACACGGGCTATGGCGAGCATCAAGAAGAATGAAAATACTGATTATTTAGATAGAGAGATCATGCAAAAACTAAGTGAGAATGGAAGAATTCCTTTTTCTGATCTGGCAAAAGAATTAAATATCTCCAATTCATTGGTACACTTAAGAGTACGAAAATTACAGGAAGCAGGAATAATCACTGGCTTTTCGGTAAAACTAAATCCCAAAGAACTTGGCTTTGAAACTATTACCTATACAGGAATCGTTACTAAAGAAGCGCGTTTCTCATATTCGATTGCCGAAAAACTTAAAGATATTCCGGAAGTAATCGAATGTCATTGGGTTTCGGGAAAATATGCTTTATTCATTAAAATTGTTTCGGCAAATAATGAAGAACTTCGTAAAATTTTATACGAACAAATTCATCAAATTGAAGGAGTTGGAAGCACTGATTCTTTCTTTTCTTTTGGATCTGCATTTGAAAAAAATCTGCCGGTTTAGTTTAAGATTTTTAGAAGAAAGATTTTTAGAAGAAAGATTTGGAGAGGAAAGATTTTAGAAGAAAGATTAGGGAATAATTTGTTGTTTTTTGAACTATAATTTTCCCGAAAAGTCGCAAAGTTTAAACACAGTATTGTCATTTCGAGGAACGAGAAATCTCCGCAAGTAACTCCGTAACGAGAATCCAATCCTTGTCGAGCTTCTCACGGAGATTTCTCGTTCCTCGAAATGACAAAACCTTTGCGACTTCGCGCCTTTGCGAGAGATTTCTTCGCCATCGTATTATATAATGACAATGCCCGTAGGGACTATACCTTCTGAGATTAAAAATAAAAGAAGACATCAAAAATTAAAAAAGAGACTCGTTTTATTACCTAAATTCTGATAAAAAATATTAAATTTATCTTCTAAAACCCATTTTTATGAAAAATTACATCTTATTATTTGTTGCTGTTTTAGCACTATCATTTAATTCTTGTACAACGATGAAGAATACCACAAGCTCATCTGATCTCTACAATACGTCTTGGGAGTTAGAATACATTTCTGGTCCTCGTATTGCTTTTGATGGTCTGTTTCCTAGCAAAAAACCGTTTATCAAATTTGACGAAAGTAAAAAAGAAGTTGCAGGAAATGCAGGTTGTAATGGATATAGCGCTCCTTATACTTTAAAAGGAAATTCTCTTAGTTTTGGAGAACAAGGTCCAACTACAATGATGTTTTGTGACGGCGGCGGCGAACAGGTTTTTACGCAAATGATTAGAAAAATCGATTCATATTCTGTCGATAAAGACGGTAAACTAAATTTATTGATGAAAGATGTGCCAATGATGAGATTTAAAAAAGTGGCTAAATAAGCAAAAGCTATTTCATCTGATATATATAAAAGGATTCTTCAAATTGAGGAATCCTTTTTTATGTAAAGAAATTATTAAAATAAGAATATCCTCTAAAAAACACGTAATATTACTTATCACTGTATCAGATTTATTTCATAAATTTACACTTCCAAATAAAAAACCAAACTCCTTTTACAAACACTGTAGAATCCTATTTATCAAGCTTTTTGATAGAAAATGTTTTGCTTTGAAATGAATAATATTAAAGCTTTTTTTTCGAAATAATGTCTCGTGATAAAAATCGATTTCATGACAGGAAAAAACCATTCTATGGCATATTTTTCTTTCTTAAATCAAAAGATATTTAATTTTAAAAACGAATTAACCAGGCAAAAATACTCCCCAAAAAATGCTCGAAAAGAAAACAATATTAATTGGATGCGATGATACTATGGTTCTGACCAAAGTATTAAATATCGTGTCTTTGATATCAGATTTTACTATTTCAACAGTTTCCGTTTCAAGAGCATCTGATTTAAATCATACTGCCGAATCCTTAAATCCTGACTTGATTTTTTTGTGTTACAGAAAAAACCAATCCATTATAAATGATCCTGATTTTAATTCCTGCAAAGACGATATTCCGATTCTCTGCTTAACTAAAAGTGATGAATGTGAATCGTTATGCTGGTCAAAAAACTGTATTGTTTTTACCTATTCTTACAATCATTTAAACAATGCCGAATACTTAATTTATAGAATCAGGTCTATTTTTCTGCTCAAAAAAAGAGAAACCAGAAACAACATACCAACCTCATTTGTAGAAGCAGCACTTCAAAAGAATAATACCAATAAATTAAGCCATTACGTTATGGAACTTGATCAAAAAATTGAAGTTCTCTTAAAAGTAAAAGAGCGTATTTCGTATCTCTATCCTAACGTAGATGACAGTACCAGAATAGAATTAATGTCGATTGTAAATTCTATAAAAACGGTTGCCAACGACAATAAACTCTGGGATGATTTCAAAATTTATTTTGAACAATCGAATCCCAATTTTCTTTTGGCTCTAGCCAAAAAACATCCTTCACTAAGCTCTAAAGATTTAAAATATTGCTGTTATATTAAAATGAATATGAGCAATAATGACATCACAAATCTCCTTGGAATCAATCAGGAAAGTGTACGAACTCACAAGTATCGCCTGAAAAAGAAATTAACTCTTAAAAAAGAAGAGGATATTATCTCGTACTTGAGAACTGTTTCTTAAAAATTCTGTAAAATAACTCCACGTATTTGCCATTTCGAGGCACGAGACCCAAGCGATAGCGAACAGACGAAGTAAATTCCCGCAAGTAACTCGACAAAGATTGGTCCTTGCGAGGAACGAAGCAATCTCATTTGCTGAATCAATTAATGGCTCTTGCTAGTGTGGTTGCTTCGTTCCTCGCAATGACTACATTGGGTCTAATTACCAGCAATCTTAAAGCAACGGATTAAAATCCGTTGCTACAAAATAAATCATTCCTACGGAATTTTATAAAAAGAGTTCCATAGGAACGACATATATTTTAGGGATGGATATTAATCCATCCTTCTCTATAAAATAAATAGACAAAATGCATTTCGTCTATGAAATATGTATTTTGTCTATAATTTGTCTACAAAATGATTTAATTTCTTTTGATTTTGTACACGAAAAGTACATTATCAATTCTTCGTAAAAATCTAATTCTCAACTACTTTTACAATAGACATAGCAAATTTATTTTGCTATGATACTTAATTAATTTAAGAGTTAAATACGATGATACATCAATCACTTCAATTTACGAATAAATTACTGGGACAGTTTTTAAAAAACCGCTTTGGTTTAGACGAAGACAAAACGGTCCTGAATTATCTAATTGAACCAAGTGGTACTTTGCCTAAAGCAAATCAAAACAAAGTCGTATTATCCTTAATTAATATTGAAAAAGAAACCAACCAGCCCTTTTATATTCGGAATCAAAGATTGGAAAACGGAAATTTCTCCAATTTTAATCCAACAGAAAAATACAACATTGACTTATTGATTAGCAGCAACTTTGACGATTATAACGAATCCTTAAAATTTCTGGATGCTATTATTGTCTTCTTTCAGGTTAATAATTATGTCGATGCTTCGTCTTCGTCTTCTCTACCGGATGGCATTTCCAGATTAGAATTTGAATATGAAAAAATATCGTATCACCAGATGCACAGTTTGTGGACTGCAATGGCCGCAAAATATCAGCCTTCGATCATCTATAAAATGAAGCTGATAAAAGTTCAGGCAAACGAAACGATAGAAATCATACCGTCTATAAAAAACACTAACAATACTATTGGGGTATGATACAAAGTAATTTCATAAAGACTTTTAGCACTGCTGTTTATCATACTTTTTTTGATAATGGCAAATGCAATTGTCTTCACTTTGTTCCTAATTATACAACTGATAAAGTGCTCAAAAAATATGGTTTTAGAATGAATCCTATTTCAAACGGATTTGATTTATACCTGAACACAACAACATCATTATCAGACTTATTAGATTATATTTCTAAAACTACTGAGCAAGATTACTTTGAATTTGATATCAAATGCAGTAATCCAAATTTTATTCTCTTTACAGCATTACCTATTAACTTACTCGGAGCGATTACTTATTCTAGTCAGGATCCTAAAAACATCAGTGACAATGGCAAAATTACGCTGAATCAAACTTTGGAAACTAAACTGATACCATCCAATTTTGGTTCTTTAAAAATATACTTTGAAGATTTAGTAAAAAATCAAAACAATACTGCGCCTGTACTTTTCGAAATAAATTTTACGGCAAGAGCAACACAATGGCAATATTATTTTATCAATAAAAATGCTATTCCGCTTAACAATCCTTCGATTACCGAAAAAGAAAACATACAATTTGACGGACCTCAGAAAGTAACTATTCCAACAGGAGAATCGGCACTATTATTTACTTCAGACAAAAGCTATATTCCGCTAAGCGAAAAGCCTAAATATAAATTTGATTTAGTAAACAAAAGCAATTCAACGGCATCAAATCAAACAAATACAAAAAGCAAAGTAATCATAAAAGGACTTCCTGTTCCTGATGTTTCCCGAATAGGAATAATTGAAAATAACGACCAAAACCAAGTCGCATCACCAATGTATATCTATCTATAAAAAACTATTAAAAATGAACTTTAAAAACTTAAATCAATGAATTTATCTACCATCAAAACTCCTGGTGTTTACATTCAAGAATTAAATGCTTTTCCAAATTCAGTTGTGGCAGTTGCTACAGCCGTACCAGCATTTATAGGGTACACACCTCAAGCCTCTTACGAAGGAAAATCGTATACGAATAAGGCGGTAAAAATCACATCATTTGCTGATTTTAAGGCTTTTTTCTGTAAACCGGATCCTGATGCTCCTGCAAGCCCGGCTAAGCAATACAACCCTGAATACTATTTAGTACCAGAAAAAAGTCAACCTCCAAAAGGAGATTATATGTTGATTGCCGGAACGTACTATTCTATAGTACCTGATCCTAACACTGTTTATTATTTGTACAATAGCGTAAGGCTTTTTTACGAAAATGGCGGTGGAGATGCTTATATTGTTTCTGTTGGACCTTATGGCCCTCAGTCACAAAAACCGGGAACTCCCGGCATTCCTGTTGTAAACCCAAATGTGCAATTGAACGATCTGATTAATGGTCTTTCGTTATTGCAAAATGAGCAGGAACCAACCATGTACATCTGTCCTGAAGCGACTTTGCTAAGTTTAGACAACAATGGTTCACTAATGCAGGCAATGCTTCTTCAGTGTACAAATATGCAAACAGCAATGTGTTTATTTGACATTATTGGTGGCGACGATCCTGATCCTATTTTGTACAAGCAGGACATTGTAAATTTCAGAATGAACACGGGTTCTAATGGTTTAAATTATGGAATGGCTTATTATCCTTTTATAGGAACTACCATAATGCAAAACTCTGATATTGATTACACTAATTTATTTGGTGGCGATATAAAACAATTAGAGGCTATCCTTAATCCTCCAAGTGCTCCTAACCCGGTTGTTGCTTCAATTATTGCCGGTATTCAAGATCCGGCGAGTACCCTGACGGTAACACAAAACAATAATGCTCTTTTGATTGCGAGTCAAACTTATACTCAAATGATCAAGCACATCCTGAAAGATGCTAATATTCTTCCTCCAAGTGGTGCTATGGCAGGTGTTATTACTACTGTCGATAATGCAATTGGTCCGTGGGAAGCGCCTGCAAATATGTCTATTGTTGGAGTATCGTCTTTGCCTATTTCTATTTCTCAAAGTCAACAGGAAAATTTAAATATCGATGCGATTTCCGGTAAATCTATCAATGCGATCAGAACTTTTAATGGTTTAGGTATTTTAATCTGGGGATCAAGAACTCTGGACGGAAACAGTCAGGACTGGAGATATATTCCGGTGCGAAGAACTATGATTTTTCTGGAACAATCTTGTAAACTGGCAGCTCAGGCTTATGTTTTTCAGCCTAATGACAAAAATACCTGGGAAGCTGTTATCTCAATGATCAGCAGTTTTCTTAGTTCGATCTGGAAACAAGGCGGTTTACAGGGCGCAAGTGCTTCTGATGCTTTTTCAGTTGCCTGCGGATTGGGTACAACAATGACTGCCGATGATCTTTTAAACGGATTCATGAATGTTACCGTAAAAGTAGCTGTAGTTCATCCTGCTGAATTTATCGTATTGACATTTCAACAGCAAATGGCTACTTCTAGTTAATCAAATTAATACTCTAGTAAATCAAGTAAATTTTTAATTTAAAAATAAAATATTATGCCACCACCAGATGACGGAAGCGTACAAGGCGCAACATGGCCAATGCCAAAGTTTAGGTTCGAAGTAGATCTTGGAACTGAATTAACAAAAGTAGCTTTTCAGGAAGTTACCGGAATGGATGTCGAAAATCAAATTATAGAATATCGCAAAAGTAACAGCCCTCTTTTTTCTGTAGAAAAAATGCCGGGAATTACTAAATACGGAAACGTTACTATGAAGCGAGGCATCTTTGTAAATGACAATACTTTTTGGGATTGGCATCAGCAAGTCGTAATGAATACGATTAAAAGAAGAACGGTTCTAATAAAATTATTGGACGAAAAAGGCGATGTAACCATGCAATGGACTTTAAATAATGCCTGGCCAACTAAAATTACCAGCACAGATTTAAAATCTGACGGAAATGAGGTTGCGGTAGACACTATAGAAATTGCACATGAACAACTAATCATCAAAAATGGTGGTAAGTAATGGATTATCCGGTTAGCTTTTATTTTACACTATCATTTGCAGGTGTAGATGCGGCTTTCAAAGAGGTATCCGGAATTTCTAAGGAATTAAGCGTAGAAGAAATTGTTTGTGGAGGCGAAAACAGGTTTAAATACCGCCTCCCAACTGTTTCTAATAGCCAGAACTTAGTTCTTAAAAGAGCCATGGTACCCGCAGGATCTCAGTTGGTAAATTGGTGTGCCAACTGTATAGATCAGGGATTATCTAACCCAATTCAGCCCAAAAATGTGATCTTAAAATTGCTCAATGCCTCTGGTTTGGTATGTATGCAATGGACTTTTAACAATGCCTATCCGGTAAAATATGCTGTTTCTGACTTAAACTCTCAGGAAAGCAATATTGCTATAGAATCTATTGAACTTGCTTATACCTATTTTGATATTTCTAAGGATACAAAATTTGATAAACTTTTTACGTAACAATTATGCCAATCGAAATAAGAGAACTCATTATCAAGACAGAAATCGTAACCACAAATACGAAGAATTCGGCTGTAGCCAAAGAAAGAGAATTATCTATTTTAAGAAAACAATTGCTCGAAGAATGCAAAAGATTAATTGCCGATAAAAATCAGGCGAATAGTTATAAACGTTAATAAAGAAAATTTTCTAAAACCTTATAAATCTAACTTTTATCAAGAAAAAAATCAGTTTTTATCCGCGTTTTCGCGATAGCGAATCCGTATAATCCGCGTGATTATAACTTCAAAAGTATAATTTATATTCTCAAAAAACTCTTTTAGAATTAAAACAATAAACCAATGGCAAGCTTAGAATTAATGAAAATAACGGGATATACAGACGAGGAATTTGAGAATAAACTCTCTGGAGATCCCTATGCTTTCATGATTAATCCTGATAATATCAAAATACAAAAAAGCATTGAATACAACGAGCAGCAGGCTCCGGCAACAAGCTCGGCTTCGCAAAAGTACAAGAGTACACCAAGCGATAAATTAAGTTTTGAAATGGTCATAGACTGTACAGGTATCGTAGATGCAAAACGTACTGATATGGCTAAGGAAGTAACAGCATTAGAAACGATTATTTATACCTATAACGGTAAAATACACCGTCCTAATTTTGTAAAAGTACAATGGGGTCAAAATATTACATTTAACGGAGTTCTCACTTCTATTGACATCTCCTACACCCTGTTTAAACCAGACGGAAGTCCGCTGAGAGCAAAGATATCTTTGTCTTTTACCCGCTATATTTCTCCCAAAGCAGTAACCAGAACTGATGCTCCGCAATCTCCGGATCTTACTCATATTGTTGCCGTTACAGAGGGAATATCTTTACCGCAATTGTGCCAAAAAATATGGGATGATGATTCGTACTATATACAAGTTGCAGGATTTAACAAACTCAACAAATTCAGAAACCTCAATGGTATCGACAAATTAATATTTCCACCCATAAATCCTTCTAATTAATGAGCGCTTCAGACGAAATAAAAAGTGGCGGAATTGCAACATTCACGGTTAAAGTCAATGGTACAGCAGTACCAGATGAACTAAGTGTGCTTTCTGTTCACGTCGAAAAAAAAGTGAACCGAATTGCTTCTGCAAGAGTCACAATTCTGGACGGAGAACCCAATACAGGAACATTTGACGCTAGTTCGTCTTCGACCTTTGTTCCCGGTGCAGAAATTAGTATCGAAGCAGGATATGACAACAAAAATCAAGTTGTTTTTTCGGGTCTAATTGTGAGTCAAACCATTCGTATTGATAGTTTGGTAGGATCAGCTTTAGAAGTTGAATGTCGTGACAAAGCCATAAAAATGATCGTAGGCCGAAAAAGCCTTACCTACCCCAAACATGAAGACAGCAATACTATAACAGCCATAATACAAACCTATTCAGGATTAAGCTCAGATGTTACTGCTACAACTACAATCTGGCCGCAACAAGTACAATATTATGTAACTGATTGGGATTATATACTAGCTCTTGCCGAAGCAAACGGATTGATTGTAACGACTATTAACGGAAAAATTTCTGTATATCCTCCTGATAAAACCACAACATCTGTGCTTACAGTAACTTATGGCGATAACCTGCTTGAATTTAATGCCAAATTGAATGCAATTACACAATTAGGGGATGTAAAAGCTAATTCCTGGGATTTTAAAACGCAGGCAATTGTAAATGGTCAGGCATCACCAACAGTGACAGGATCTGGAAATTTATCTACAGAAAAACTATCCAAAGTTATTGGGCTTTCTGAATATCAATTGCAAACTTCGGCACCAATAGAAACTGTCGATTTAACCAATTGGTCAAAAGCACAGATCATAAAAAGTGAATATTCTAAAATTATGGGAGAAGCCAAATTTCAGGGTACAAACCTGGTAGATCCCGGAAAATACATGACCTTCGGCGGTCTTGGAGATCGTTTTAATGGCGATTACCTAATTGGAGGCGTCGTTCATGATTTATCACAAGGAAACTGGGTTACAGAAGTTACATTAGGACTTTCTCCATTTTGGTTTACCGAAGAACCGGATGTAATGGCTCCGCCAGCTTCAGGACTTATTCCCGGTGCAAAAGGTCTTTTTAACGCAACTGTAAAACAGCTGTACGATGATCCCGATTCTCAATATCGAATTTTAGTGACCGCTCCGTTATTAGATCCAAAAGGTGAAGGAATTTGGGCACGGCTTACCAATTTTTATTCAACAAGCGGCGCCGGAGCTTTCTTCTTGCCCGAAGTTGGAGACGAAGTAATTCTTGGTTTCATAAACGAAGATCCGCGTTATCCCGTGATATTGGGCAGCGTTTATAGCAGTACCAAAATAAAACCCTTTACAGGATTAAATCCAAACGATAAAAATTCAATAAAAGCAATCGTTTCCAAATCAGGAATTTCGGTGCAATTTGATGATGAAAACAAAATCTGGACCGTTGAAACTCCCAATAAAAACACCATCATAATCAGCGACAAAGACAAGAAAATTACTATTCAGGACGAAAATGAAAATAGTATCATAATGTCTAGCAGTGGTATTGATATGTCAAGCAAAAATAATATCAATATATCAGCGCAGCAAAATGTTTCGATCAAAGGAACGCAAGGTGTTACAATTGAAGCAAGTAGCGGCGATGTAGCAACAAAAGGCCTGAATATCAAAGAAAATGCATCTATACAATACGCCGCAGATGGCGGTCAAGCGGCGCAAGTCACCGGAGGAATGGAACTAACGTTGAAGGGTGCAATGGTAATGATTAATTAATTATTGATTGTTGATTGTTAATGGTTAATTATCATGCTTTGTCGAAGTAGATTGTAGACAATAGTACGTAAACAATAGTTTACACGGTAGTAATCGCATTTTTTTGTCATCTCGAGGAACGAGAGATCACACTAGTATCTCGACAAAGATTAGCGATTATAGCAACGGAGTTTCGTGTGCGATTTCTCCCTCCGGTCGAAATGACAAGATTGAGAGATTTATTTTGACATAACAACAAAACGAATCAACAAAAAACGATTAAACGACAAAGCAATTAACCGATTAAACAACAATAACGATTAAACAATTAAACGACAAAACAATTAAACAATTAAACGATTAAACAACAATCAACAATCAACCATTAACAATTAAAAAAATATGCCTCCAGCAGCAAGACTTACAGATTTTCACCAATGTCCTATGGTTACTCCGGGAGTACCACCTGTTCCGCATGTTGGCGGGCCAATAGTTGGTCCGGGCGCACCAACGGTTTTGATTGCAAAATTACCGGCAGCCAAAGTTGGTGATATGCTGGTTTGTGTAGGACCGCCGGATTCTATCATACAAGGATCGGCAACGGTTAAGATTTGCGGTATGCCAGCGGCAAGAATGGGAGATAAAACCGCTCACGGGGGATCGATTGTCCTTGGAGCATTTAATGTTATAATAGGTGGATAATATAGAACATAAAGAAACTGTTTTTTTAGGTTCAGGATGGGCATTTCCTGTGTCTTTCTCTGTAGACAATCATCAACTGAATTTGTCTGCTAATGAAACCAATATCAACGAATCGATCAATGTTATCCTGAACACCAGTAAAGGTGAGCGTACTCTTGAATCTGGTTTTGGTTCAGGGTTACAACAATATATGTTCAAAAAAATTGACAATACACTCAAAGGCGAAATTATAGAAACTATCAAATTTGCCTTATTACGCTACGAACCCAGAATACTGGTACAAGATGTAAAAGTGGCGTCGACTGATGTATTAAACGGAAAAATGGAAATCCTGATTAGTTATATCTACTCAAAAACCAATACCAGACATAATTATGTGTTCCCGTTTTATTTGAAAGAAGGAACAAACTTAGATCGAAAAAAATGATTCTAATTGATCAAAATAGCGCCATAAATTCACTCAACGAAGCACTCGTTCCAAGTCCGCATTTGATAGACGGAAGAACAGAACAAGACTGGTTGTACTTTTTGACGGAATTTAGTAAACTGATCAATTTTTACAATGATAACAATACAATCAAAGGAAACTGGAGTCCGTTTTTACTAAAAGATCCGGTTTTTTTGATGGTTTCAATTTCAAAAATAAACTACAAAAAACTTCATTCTGAATATAAAAACAGCTGTGCCGAAGTTCAGAGATTAGCGCAAAACGAAAAAAGCGATAATCCAAGCTCAAAAGCTTTAAACATGCTGTTTGATCGTATTACGGAGATTTATAAAATCATCGAACGCTGGACGCATTATATGTTAAGCAATAACGAAATATATGATCTCAAAACGTATATTTTACAAGAAGTAAAAAACAGATTAAGCATAGACTTTTGGGCGATTCAATCTTTTAGAGAATATTTATACCGATTGTCGATCGACAGTGTATTTGTTGCGCCTGCGCCTCTTAGAGAATTTGATTCTTTTGACAAAAATATCTGGCATATCAATAAAGATAAAACACCTTTTTGGCAAGTTTTTGGGTACGAAACAAAGCAAACTATCGAGGAGGCAACAGCAACCATAACGTCTTTTAGTCTGGATATTCTAACAAAAATAGGCGATCATTTGTTCCTGTTTTTAGAAACCATAATTCATCATTCGGCTAAAGAATTTAAGAAATTAAATGTCAAAAAAGGACAGTTTCCGGATACAACCCTTTTGCGTTCTTTTGTAAATGTTCTCAAAGTTCAGCAAAATCAGTTAAATGGTATTTCAGAGAAACATCTTGATTTTTATTATAAAGATATTTTAAAACAAACCAAATTACCTGCCA
Organism: uncultured Flavobacterium sp.; assembly: GCF_963422545.1. Classification (NCBI taxonomy): domain Bacteria; kingdom Pseudomonadati; phylum Bacteroidota; class Flavobacteriia; order Flavobacteriales; family Flavobacteriaceae; genus Flavobacterium; species uncultured Flavobacterium sp. Next base: position 191,845 of record NZ_OY730230.1, on the reverse strand, counting down.
TTGCAGATCAGACTTTTTTATATGCAACTCTGGCAAAACCAACACAGGTTTATACATTGCCAGCCGGAACTTCGTTTAATGCGGGCGTTGATGCACAAAAGAATCCTATTTTGTTTGCTTCTCAAAAAAATGTAAATCTAAATCCTGCCACGATTACAAGTGTACACACGCTTTCTTATCAAAATAAAGCCAACGCTTCATATAATTTACAATCTATTGTTAAACCTACGAGTATTCAATTAGATACTGAAAATAAGGTAATCAGTTGGGAAACTTTTGGATCAGGTAATCAAAAAGTAAATTCTTCAGCGATTGGAATTGCATTTGCCTCGCCAATGTTATTATTGCGAGAAGGGCAAAGAACTATTACGATCAGTCTTAAATTCGATCTTCCGGTAGATTTACAATTAATGCAGGGAGCCAGTTATTATTTGAGTACTCAAAATGATTGGCTAAAACTGGATTTAGTGCAGGACAATTTTAAACCGGACGAAAATCAGCCAAACAATGTTTTTAAAATAACCATTAATATCGATCCAACTGAAGCTGCAATTGAGCCTTTCTCAATTAATCCCGACGGATTAAACAGCGATTGGCCTATGATGAAGATTTTGTTTCAGAATATTTCGAACCCAAGTAGGCCTCCCAAAATTACTTCGATAACTATTAAATTAAATGTAACAGGTGTCAAAACATTTCAGTTGTATAATGATTTTGGAGAGCTGAATACAAAAACTCCCTACCCTCCTTTTGGCCCAATTCCGTTAGTGAATGCCAATTTTATTATCGGAAATAATGAAATCCTGAGCAAACCTCTGGACAGTCTTATTGTAGAAATTGATTGGGACAAAAGACCCGCAAATTTTGAAGTGTATTACAAACAATACAACGACTATTTGTATCCGCCACCCAAAAAACCAAATATCATTGAAGAAACAGTCAAACACTGGCTTTTTCCAAATATAGTTACTCCAAAACGTGAAATCGTGTTCGCAAATGACAGTTTTACAGCTGATTTTAGTATCATGCAGGAAAAATCGTGGCAAGGTCTTAGAATGACTAAAATTAAAAACAATAAGAACAATAGCCATTTTGTACCAGCTGATACAACTCTTCCGCCAGTTTACTTGTTCGACCTTGACCCGGGAGATCCTAAAAAGCCTGTTCTGAATACATCAAGCAGTTATTATGTATATTCTAAAGTAAATCCGGCTCAAAACACAAATACAGCAGAAGCACAAACGGTTTCTAAAACCTGGCAGCCCGACCCAAATATTCAAAAAGAGGTTTTAAAATTTACTGAGACAAGTTCATCAGGATTTATAAAAATGACATTATCCAGCCCTGATTATGGTTTTGGATCAGAATTATATGCAAATGTAGTTGCCAGTATTGCGCTCCAGAATGGCAATAAGATTACTATGGCAAAAGACAAAGAAGTAACTGATTTTCTTGCTGCCGCCAATGTGCCGTTTGCGCCAAAAATACAAACCTTTTCGGCGACTTATACAGCGAGTGTAACCTATAGACTTGATGGAAAGGCAGAAGATTATCCGTTGCAATATTTTATATATTCCCCATTTTCAAACTATACTGTATTTGACAGTGCCAAGATCAAAGAAAAACATACAAAGCCATTAAATACAGCAATTGCCGGTATGTATACAGCCAAAAATGAAAATGGTTTGTTACTTTATCCGCCATTTGATTATAGTGGCGCATTATTTATAGAACTGGATAATTTAATCTGCAACAGCACTTTAAATCTATATTTTGAACTGGCCAGAAACTCAACCTCACTTAGTATCGAAAATACGCTGCAATATTATTATTTAAGTGATTCAGGGTGGAACAGTATTCAGGCTTTATCTGATGAAACAAGTCAGTTTAGATGTTCAGGAATTATTGAACTTCCAATTCCGAAAGATTGCAATAACAACAAAACGATAATGCCGGGAACTAACAATTGGATTTCTATCGCGGTTACCGGAAAACCGGAATCATTTTCTAAAACCGTTTTTTTGCAAACCAACGGATTTACTGTGCAAAGAACCGGAACTACGTTTTTGTCAGATACACAAACGCCGCAAATTGAGGCTAGTATTATTACAAAACCAGAAGGTAAAATTCCCGAAATAGGCACAATAATACAGCCATTTCCATCTTTTGGAGGAAAAGCTGCCGAAAACAAAACCGATAGAAATAAAAGAGTCAGCAATAGCATCAAAACAAAAAACAGAGCAAGTACACCTGCAGATTATTATACTTTGATTGCTGAAAAATTTGATTCGGTTTATTATTCAAAAGTAGTAACTAAAAAAAGTGATAATAGTACAAATGTTTATCTGGTAAAAAAAATAGCTACAGATAATGATACCAATGCATTTATTCCTTTGGTTACAAACTCACTTGAAATTCAGGTTAAAAAATTTTTAAACGCCAATTCATCGCCATTTGTAAACCTGCAAGTGTCTAATTTTAATTTGGAATATGTTATTATAACTGCAACAATTTCGGTTAAAAGCGGCTATGAGATCACACTAATTAGAAAAAACGTAAATAACGCACTAAAAGTTTACTTATCGCCCTGGATCGCAAATTGTCCTGCTCAAATAGCAATTGACAAACCGCTGATTAATGCCAAAGTAAGCACTTTTATTCAAAATATTGAAGGAGTTGCAACAGTCGAAAGTGTCTCGTTCACGACCTATTTTTTCGATCCGGCCACGGGAGAAAAAACCTATATAAAAACAAAAAAAGACACTGTAAAGCCTTACGGGCAATCGACGCTTTTAATTTCGGCACCAGATCATAATATTATTTTCTAGTATAAATGGATACAATTAATCACATATCAAAAACTCCGCTTCCGGCGCATCAGGATTTTAATTTCCTGAAAGACGAAGCTATTGATTATATCCAAAATCATATTGGAAATCAGTGGACAAACTTTAACCCAAGTGATCCCGGAATGACCATTTTAGATCAGGTTTGTTATGCTCTTACAGAATTAGGTTATTGCACAGATTTCTCGATTCCGGATATTCTGACGGATTCTCATGGCAAATTAGAAATCGAAAATCAGTTTTATTTGCCTTATAAAATCCTGACAACTTCGCCATACACCATCGACGATTACAAAAAATACCTCATCGATGGCATCAAAGATATTTACAATGTTACGATAACAGCTTTTGGTACAAATATCCCGCCTTTTAACAGAGTTTATCAGGTTTATCTTTATATCAATCCGGATATTACAGTTCCGGCTGAATTGACTATTATTTGCGAATCGGCATTTTATTATCTTAATCAGTGCCGTAATATCGGAGAACTTTTTAATATGCCAATTGCGCTTAAGCCACAAGATTGCTGGATTGGCGGTAAAATAGAACTTCAAAAAGAAGTTGATGAACAAGAGGTTTTATTAGATCTTCAGAATAAAATTCGTTCTTATATTTTTCCAAAAATAGCTCAGGCGAGTTATGAAACTTTAACAGAAAACGGATACGATTCTACCGAAATTTACGATGGTCCTTATCTTAAAAATGGCTGGATTTTGAGCGAATCTTTAACAGATAAAAAAGACATTCTAAAAGCTATTGATTTAATTACGGTAATCGAATCTGTAAACGGAGTAGTTTCGGTTTCAGGATTGCAGTTTTATCAGGATATAAAAGCAGTTTCAGAATTGCAATCGACTGTAAATCAAATATTGTCGATCGATATTTTTACTTCTTACAAAAATCAAAAGCTCCTATTAACCTGCAACGGAAAAGATTTACCTGTAGATGCTGTTGGTCCTTTGCAGTTAAGTTCGTGTAAGTTTGAAGAAAACACATCAAACATAAACAACAAGCCTTCTTTAAAATTACCAACAAGCAGTTTTAGAGATATCAATACTTATTATTCGATTCAAAATACATTTCCGCAGCAATATGGTCTTGGCGATGATAAAATCGAAGATGATTCTGCCACAATTCAAGTAGCACAATCCCGTCAGTTAAAAGGATATTTAACCCTATTTGATCAGGTTTTGGCAAACCAATTTTCGCAATTGGCAAATATTTCTAAGCTGTTTTCCTTCACCAATTCACTTTGCGGATCACCTTCTGACAAAGAAAATTATTATGCTTTAAAAGATAAATTTCAAAAAAAACATTTAGAATATCCTGTTCCGTACAAAATGTTTTCGCCTAGTTATTTTTATCAATCCTTGTATAATGTACCACATATCAAACCTTTATTAAAAAACAATAAAACTTTTGGTTATAGTTTTGGAGAAGAAACTCAAACGGAAATAAAAGAAAAAAGCTGGTTAGATTATCAGCAGGACCCATACAATCCGTACATTTTTGGGATGATGAAAATCATGGAAGAGGAAGATACAAACCTCGATCGCCGAAACAAATTACTGGATCATTTACTTGCCAGACACGGCGAATCGCCAATGGTTATTGACTCCATAATCGATAATACTATTTATACCGGAAACAAAAGAAAAGATCAAATAATCCTGAAAAGTTTGTATTTGCAAAACCTTGGTTTGTTGTCTTATAACAGACAAAAAGCTTACAATTTTTTGAGCGCTTCAAAAATAACTGCCGGCATTAATAAAAATATCGATGTTAGTCTGCAATCCATCAAAAATGACCATTTTAATTATATAAATGCAAACACGTCTGATTTTATTTTTAAATCAGATCACATCAATAAAAAAGAAAAATTAAGCAAAACAGATTTCAATAATTTTTCGGGATTCGAATTAAAGCTGAATTTATTATTTGGATTAAAAAATATATACTCCAATTTTATAACATCTCTATTTGATCTGCAGCAAAACAGTCCTGAAGATCGATTAAAAATATTTAAAACCTTAAAGAAAGCATACTGGCTTAAAGAAAAAAGAAAGGGCTGCATTTTTATAGAAACTTCACTCCTTTTAAGTCAGCTAAAATACAATCTTGAAATCGTAAAGCAAACTTCAACCAATAATACGCTGCACAGCATTCAAAATATTGATTTTAAATCAACTGCAAATATTAATCATATTATAAATACGATTGACGAAAGAACACTGAACGCAGAACTTTTGCAGAATTATTTGGAATTTTCTAACGAAAAGTATTCGTTTACAGTTAGCAATCCCGAAACAATAATTCCGAGAAATTATATAAAAACAAATTTGCCGGGTTACTCCTATCGCATTACAATTTCTTCTGGAAACGGAACCTTTGCAATTAATGATGTGCTTTTTAAGAAAAATACAATCCTGATCTTTCCTGATTTTATTCCGGAGCTAAAAACGCCTGAATTTAAAAAACGTCTGAAACAGTTTCTTAAAATCAGTCTTCCGGCAAGTTTACAATACGAATGTCTGTATGTAAAACTTGACGAATTAGAAACTCTTATTCCTAAATACTGCCATTGGCATGAGAGTTTGCGTTACAAAAATGATTTGGATTTGACAGACACGCAAAAAGATAACTTAGAAGAAACAATGATTATTGATTCTGAACAATCTGCAGTAAATTTAATCAAAAGTTTAACCCCAATTTTAGCAACAAAAAATGGAAGAGATAAATAGCCATATTGTATCGAGTCTAAAGTGGGACACAACTTTTGACCAAAAAACGGAAAGTTACAGGCTTCAGGAACGATTGAGTACCTGGAGCAAAATCACGCTGCCCAGAGAAGTCGCCAATATATTTAATGAGTTGTGCCCGCCGGAACAAAGCTGGCGAATCGAATCGCTGGAACTTGATCTGGGTTCCTGCGATTATAATGATCTTGAATTTGACCTGAGCAGGAAAATGCGCAGTTTATTAAGGGAAAAAATAGCCGAACTAATTCTGTATCAAAACAATCAAAAACAAAACGGAATTGCGGTTTATAACAAAGAAAAATCGATTCTGGAGAATCTTATGGTCTTTTTATTAGAAGGTTATTTGCCTTGGAATTATCAAAATAAAGAAGGTTCTGTAAACCAAATAATGGCTGAATTACTTATGAATAATTTAACCGATGTTATCGCGATTATCAAAGAAACCGGAATGACTCACGAAGAAGTCAGAAAGAGAATTTCGTGGCAATTTGACGAAAAAAACATCACCAAAATAATCGCGGCACTTGAACCTAATAATAGTAGTTCTATAATTGAATTTAGCTCGATTATGACCAATATTCAGGTTAAAGAAACAATAATCCAAACGAGTACGGCGAGCTTCAAAAAGAATCTTTGGTTCTTTATCCTGAACTTTTTATTGCTGGAACGCGGAACGCTTTTTAACAAACTGGCTTTCATGAAAAGCAGTATTCTGCAAATGGCAAATCATTATAATATCGCTTACGCGGAACTTATTATGCTGATCGAAAATACGATTGTAAAACTGTCTGATAAAACAGCTCAGAACAACAATTTTATTGATTGCCTCAAAATACTGACTCAGGAATATGAAACTCAAAAAAGCGATAATTATAAACCTGAAACAAGTACCAATTATTGGACTGTTCTGGAGCGATTGCTAAAAAACAAAAGTGAACGAAGATTTAAAGCGGATAAAAACAATTTGAACGAACTAATTATTGCGCTCAATAATGAGAATATAACAAAATTTAATGTTCTTATCCGTCCCATTTTAAACGATGAAAACTGGCTTATTTCACTGCTTCAGGACTTAAACGAAACCTCGATTAAAATACTGTTTTCAAAAGTAGATTCTACTCCGTCGCTGCTTCACATGGAAACCATAATTTATTTGAATAAGCTGAGTCAGACTTTTAAACTTAAAACAAATAGTAAAGCTTTATGGGAAATTGGAATTCTGTTTTTAATCAAAAACAAAAATGCTGATAATGCTGCATTCCTGCTTTTTTGCATTAAAAAATTAAGCAAAAGAAACAATCTCGATCACGAGCATTTATTAGCAATGTTTACGAATGCTAAAATTCCTGCGGCAGTAAAAAACAATAATTCGGTGACGATTTATACCAACTTAAATGCCATTTACTGCAAGGAAATAAATAGTAATAATTCTAATTATCCCGCAATTCATTTCAAAACTTTAGTTGCAAAACTGGAACTTGAATTGCAAAAAAAAGCTACCAAAAGTATCTTTTTTATCGACTTGCAAAGATCGCTTATCAAGACGATTTTATTGCATCCAAAAATGGCTTTTGAAGTAATGCTTACTTACGGAAATAAAGAGGTTTTACGAAAAATACTTCCGTTGATTCTTAATCGCGAAATGTTGCAATTATTAGTAAAAACTGCCAATTACAAAAAAACAAAACTTGTACAAACAATACAGGTTGTCTACGAAATCCTGAACGAAAAGGATCAATACGATTTTCCTGAAGAATTAATGACAGATGATCTTTTGCTGTTAGGAATGCAGGAAATATTGTTTCATCCGGAACATAATTCATCCTTATTTCTGGAAACTATCATTATACAATTATCCAAAAAAGTAACAGATACGAGACGCAACGATTACTTTCAGTTTATAGCAAAACTGATTCAATCTAAACGAATTAAATCTTTTGGCGTTGCGATCAAAAAGACGTTTCTAAATCAATTAAAAAATACCAGTTCTATTGGTACGCTTGATCTCGCGCTGCTTATTCAGAATACATCACAACAAAATCAGTTAGAATTATCGCAATTATTGACGACTAATTTTAATGATTCGGGATTTGCCATTTTGCGAAAACAAGACAGAAAAGAAAGCGAGAATATTTTGTGTTATTTCCTTACAAACGGAAATTCCCTGAAAAAGAACTGGATTCAGAAAACCTCAACTTCTATAATTCGTAAAGTAAAATCAGTTTCAAAAACTAGAATTACTCAGGAATTAAACGAGCTTTTCTGGAAAACAGTTTTAAAATATGCTGCTTATAAAGGAAATGAAGTTTTGTTTGAAAAACTGCTGCAAAAAGAATTGAAATCTTATTTGAAAAATAATATTGCCAAAGAACAATTTCAGCTTCAAAATGAAACGAAACATTCTGAATCAATAAATTATACCACAGAATTAGATCAGATTTTAGAAAACAACCAGATTTCAGATTATACCGCTTTTAATAGAACTTTAGAAACCATCAACGCAAATATTCTCTTTGAAATTGGGAAATTATCAGAGAAAGAAAAATACGAATGGTTCTCGCAGATTATCATTCAAAGACAAATTCCGAGTGATTTTATTGCTTCTAAAACCCTCGAAATAAAAGATATTCTTAATGCTATTATTATAAAAGAGCCTAAGATTTTCTTTAGAATAATCAAAAAAGAAATTATTCCCGAAGCTCAAATGGATTGGCTTTGCCGAAATATTAGCTTTCATAATTTATGCGATGCAATAAGTCAGCTGGATAAAACGAGGGAATCGTATTTGAGGATTCTCGAGAAATTTAATCATGTTTTGGGTGTTGTTTCTATTAAAGGAATGGCGTTAAAGGAAATGCAGCATATTTTGCTGAGAAAACTTTTAAAGGCTGCTGCCAATGATAATTGGAGACTTATTGCTATTGACAAAATCTGGAATGAATTAATCTGGGAAGTTGTGGCCAAAAAAGGTATTCCTAAAAAGAGTTTTTTAATGGATCTTGAAAAATATATCTATCAATTTCCGCCTGCTTTACAGCTTAGTTTCAAAGAAATTTTAAAAACAGAAAAACAAACAACACAAGTCGTTAAACAAACTGAAATACTTTCGAAAATGGAATTAATTAAAACCAAACCAAGTGCAATACCTCAACTAAAACAAGGCATCGCAGTTCGAAACGCAGGAATTGTGCTCCTGAACAATTATATCTCAATATTATTTGAGCGGCTAAAATTGGTCGAAGAAAATAAATTTATAAGCAATGAGCATCAGGTAAAAGCAACGCAATACCTGCAATATGTAATTACAGGAATGACAGAGACTGAAGAGATGTATTTGCCTCTGAATAAAGTTTTGTGCGGTTTGCCTTTAACAGATGCTGTGCCTAATTCTATTGAAATTTCTGATGACGAAAAAAACCTGATAGACAGTTTGATACAAGCAGCAATTTCGCATTGGCCGGAAATTGGGGAATGCTCAACAGATGGTTTTAGAGGAAACTGGCTTGTGCGCGACGGAATTCTGGTTGAACAGGATGATAAATGGGAACTTACGGTAGACAAAAGAGCTTATGATTTGTTGATTAACAAATCGCCTTTTGCCTTTTCGATTATAAAATACCATTGGATGGATAAGCCTTTGCATGTGATGTGGCCTTACTAAATGACAGCGTATAAACAATAGTTTATACTTAAAACAAACTATTGTTTACACTTAAAGTGTCAGCGCATTTTTGCCTTCCTGTGCGAAGTCGAAGGATCTCCGTAAGTAGCTCGACAAAGATTGGGTTCTGATTGCGAAGGATGGATTAAAATCCATCCCTACAATATATTTCGTTCCTACGGAACTCTTATAAAATTCCGTAGGAATGACCCGTTTTGTAGCAACGGATTTTAATCCGTTGAATAAAGTAGCTCGACAAAGATTGGCGATTATGGGAACGGAAATACCTAACAGGTTTTAAAAACCTGTTAGGATTAAAATAAAAAACATTGAATACGATCTTGAAATATAAATTAATCAACTAAAAAAAACTATTATGAACACCTACAATGAAAATCTGCATTCTAGTGTATTGTCTTCATTAGAAAGTCAGGAAATGACCAAAAAGCAATTGAGTACACAATTGAACGCTTCTATGTTTACCCTTTATTATGCCGAAGGAGCTGAGATTGTTGCCAAAGAAAAACTCGAGGCAACAACAAATATGTACAAAGAAAAACAACTTATAAATGATGTAGTTGTTAAGAACAAGAACATGGCAGATAATTTGTTACTGTCTGCAAATCAGCAAAAAACCTATACCACGCAATCTGTTACCAATATGGCTGTTTGTGCTTCAAACATACAAATTGCTTCCAATTCGATTGTGCGTCTGGCGAGCGATATTGGCAGTATTTACAGTATTATTAATGCTGCTGATTACGGAACTCAAATTTATCAACAGGCTTTTGAGGCTTACAATCTGATTAATAAAACGGCTTATAATGCCGAGGAAACTTCTCAATTTGCTATGGAAGCAACGGCATCTATTGCAGAAGTTGCAACGGCAACAGTGGCAGATGAAGCTAAGATTACAAATACTTCTGTCAACAATTTATTGCAGGTTACTACTACTGATTTAGCATCAATTACAGCAGTATTAACTGCGGATAATGACACAAAATCTAAAGCGAGTATTGCTACCAGAGCTGCCGAAGGTGCCATAAAATGTAGTGAAGTAGAATATGACGCTTCAAAAAAAGCTTACGTATTTAATAACGAACAATTCAATCAGAACTTACATGTCGAAGTCACAGAACCTTTTGACACTTCTCCTACCGGTACTTTTACTGTTAAATTTGACGCTTATAAAAGTCCATTTTCTCCTGAAGACAGAGATGTTAAAACCCCAAATATTGGATTAAAAAAACCTGTACAAAGTTATAATATCATTCTGGTAAAGGACAGTAAAAAATCGTTCTTTAGTGTTTCTTCCGCCGAAGATTTATTAAACAATCCAACTCAGTGTAAAACTATTCCTGTTCTACAGGATTCAAATAGCAGCAATGTGCAATATAGTGTACCAATAGTTTATAAGCAATTTATGGATTCTGATAATGATCCGTTAGAACTTGGTCAAAATTATGTTGCCTTTCTTTTGATCATTTTTACAGAACCTTATAAAAAAGAAATCAATACGTTTGATGAATATCTGTCTGCTCCGTCTGAAACATTTACTTTGACGCAAACTTTAAATCAAGCTACGGGAATTACTGTTTCCAGAAAAACTGATTCTAAAGATATACATCAACTTAGTTTTAATGTTGTAAAAGATGATGTAAAATCTGGTGACGTTGATTACAGATGTTTCTTCCTGCCTTATCCTGATGATAAGTTCACAAATGAAGATTTAGACACTCTTGATTATAAAATTGAAATACTTGAACTTGATGAAGAAATTAAAACTGTTCATGCAGAAATTGATTTTTTTAACCAAGAAATAGAATCCTTAAACACCTCTATTAATACATCAAATGATGCAGCTAAAAACAATAAAGATCAGGATTTTGAGAAACAAAAAAATGCTGGTTTAAAAAATACTCTGGCAGAAGTTAAGGAAAGATTACGTATTGCTAAAGGTCAAATGACAGAGCTGAACGCAAAACTAAAAGAAACAAACCAAAATGCTCCTAAATCGGTGCAAAACACCAACGCTTTTTTCTTTAATTTAAGCTTAGCAGAGAATATTCCTGCCGGTAACTATACAATTGCCCAACATCATAAAAGTACCAGCGGTGCAGAATTTATTGCGCATGTCAATGCTACAACTACTGATAATTTTGGAAATCCGCTAATTGAGAATAAAAACTACATTCCGGTTGTTTTGTCTTTCTACAAAGGTGCCGAAAAAACGAAATCTAATTATACCAACAAGCTTTCTGATTGGCAAAATACGCCGCCAGTTCCTTATTCTACAAAAGAAAATCAAAATACATCAACTATTTAATACCACAACTATATGGAAACTCAAATAAAGCCAGCCCCAAAAATGCAAAGATATGGGATTACTGAATCGAAAAAAGCCGAATTAGACTGGCTAAAAAATCAAGTAATTGATGCAACAGCAGTTGTACAGCAGCAACAAATAATTGTGAACTCGCTAAATGAAAAAGCAACAAAGTATCAAGGCTATTTATTGGTTGCAGATAGTAATCGTACTCATGCACTGGGCAATAAAAACTTAATCGATCAGATTATTCAAAATGCTTCTGCCCTGACTTTTAATTCAAAAAGTGCTTTTAGCAAAACAATAGCTTCAACCGAGGATGCCACAAAAGTTGCAAAAAACATAAGTGATCTAATCAATAAGCTTATTTATTCTGTAGAAATAATTAATAAACTGTCGAATCTGGTTATTCGCAAAAAAGCGTTAAATCCGTTGATTTCTGATGACTTAATTACTCGAATAAATACGGTTGGTACAGATGCTAATAATGCGGTTGCGCTTACGTTGATTGCTTTAAAAGCTACTTTGGCAGCAGAAGCTTCTATTCTGGAATCTGAAGCAGCAATTACACTGGAAAGCAAACAGGCTAATAAATTGTATTTGACTTTAACAGGTCAAGCATCTATAGATACGCCATTGACAATAAAACCGGTTTCTGACACTTCGATAAGAGCATTATTATATAAGGCTTATAAAGATACTCAGATTGCATACGATAAAGCAAATACTGCAAATGATGAAACTGCAAGACAATTGAATATTGCAACGACCAATTTAAATCAGGCTCAAATCAGACTTCAGTCGCTTCAATCCAGCTTGGCAGCAGCAACTGCAGCAGCTTATGCTTCTTAAGGTCAGTTAAAATGATTTTAAACACGAATTTCACGAATTGGCACAATACGTTCGTGAACTTAATTACACAAACTAAGTTAACCAATAAAAATTTGTGCAAATTCGTGAAATTCGTGTTTGTTTTTTTGCACTTATGTCCAAACAGTAGCACTGTTGCGGTAGTGTTTCAGTGGACTTTAATCAATAAATTTTAAGGTTATGGATCATACTTACAAGAATTTCTACAGACAATTTTATTTAAAAACCGGAGGATTTCTACCTACGAAACCGCTGAATAAAAATCTTTTTCCGGGCGATTATTTCCAAATTAAAAATGGAGAAATAATTCTTCTGGGAAACATTTATCGAAATGGCATTATATCACATCACGATGCTGATATAAGCGGAATAATTTCTTTAAATGAATCAAACTGGAACTTTAGCGACGGAATCTCAAAACCTTATTCGGGACGAGCTCACGGACATGCTTCTATTGATGGGCAATTTGAATTCAGCAAACAAATATTGGCTTTTGCCCACAAAGGAAGTTTCATTTTTAAGGCAGAAGATCCGGAATCCATAAAAATTAATAACTGGAACGAAATCCAGCAACAGTTAATTATAAAACTGACTCAGACTTTATACTCTTTCAGGGAACTTTATATCGTGACCGAAAGTGCTACGGCTGCCAACACTACGCTGGCAACTGCGGGTGAACCAAATGCGGAACTGGAACTGGCAAGTGATGCTGAAAACTTTGGCTTGGTGGATATTTTCGGACATCATAATACCAAAACTATTCAATCGAAAGATATTGAATATTACCATCGGGAAACCAAAAGAAAGCCGGCTTATTTTAAGGCTAAAAAATTAGTGGTTCAGGACGAAAAACTGGCTTATTTTATCAGTGATTTTATCGCTAAAGAGAATAATATCAGGGAATGGACGGATTCGTTTTTTGATTCGAATTTTCATAATGAAATCGATTATAATACTCAAATGATTATGCAAAATGCACAGGGTTTTTATCTGGATATGCTGCAATCTAATGAGTTAAATCCAAATACTGCATTGTTGTATTTTAAATGGGTCGATACCAATCTTGATGATGTAGAAAAACTATTTGCAACGTATGGAAACTAATTCCGAAATTTTTGTTTTGTATGATGAAATGGATTGGCTGCAAAAAGTAATCGATCAGGCTATTTGCAGCTATTTGCTTCAGGAAGGTCATGAAAATCGATGGCAGGATATTCCGTTGCCGGAAATAAATGAAGATAACGAAGACAGTATTTATTACAAAAAAATAACCGAATGGGATTTGAATCTCTACGAACGTCTTTGTCTTGCTTTGATTCTTGCGCCTCAGATTAAACCTGAAGTACTGGATATTTTCTTTAGTAAAAATGCCATGTATGATCGTGGTTTTACAGAGTTTGGAGGCGTTATCAATAAAAACCACAGCGGATTTTTACCAACCGGTCAAACTTTATCTTTTTTAATTACAGCCGTTAATCCTGAATTACGAGTTGAAATTCTGAATATTCTAAGCACAACAAATATTCTTATCAAAGAACAAGTTTTAACTCTGGAAGCAACAGAATCTAACGTGCCGGTTTTGAATCAGGTTCTTGCGATTAACGAACGGTGGCTTCATTATTTTATAACCGGAACTTTGCCTAAACTTGAACATAGCGTTTCGTTTCCGGCGCAGCAAATTTCGACCAATATGAACTGGGACGATCTCGTTCTCGAAGAGCATATCATGGATCAGGTTATGGAAATTAATGCCTGGCTAAATCACGGTGAAACTCTTATGACAGAATGGGGTCTTGAAAATAAAATAAAACCCGGATATCGAACCCTTTTTTACGGGCCACCGGGAACAGGAAAAACGCTTACAGCAACTTTACTGGGGAAAAGTACCAATAGAGAAGTTTACAGAGTCGATCTCTCTATGATTGTATCGAAGTATATTGGAGAAACCGAAAAAAATCTTTCCAGAATTTTTGATGTGGCACAACATAAAGACTGGATTTTATTTTTTGATGAAGCCGATGCCCTTTTCGGGAAACGAACCAATGCATCCTCATCAAACGATCGACACGCTAATCAACAAACGGGTTATTTATTACAAAGAATCGAGGACTTTCCGGGAGTGGTTATTCTGGCATCAAACTTAAGAGAAAATATGGATGAAGCTTTCTCCAGAAGATTTCAATCGATGATTCATTTTATGATGCCAACCGCCGAAGAAAGAATACAATTATGGGAAAAAGCGTTCTCCGGAAAATGCAAGCTTGATCCTGAGATTGATATCGAAACTATTGCAGAAAACTATGAACTCGCTGGCGGAGCTATTATCAATGTACTGAGATATTGTGCCTTAACTGCTATTCAAAAAAATGACACAATTGTACGTCAGCAGGATTTACTGGAAGGTATCAGACGTGAATTTAAAAAAGAGAATAAAACGCTGAAAATTACACAAATGACTTGACGTATTATGAAAAAGACTGAAAACACAAGTAAAGTTGCCGTTGCTGCACCGCAATTTCACCGTCATAAAGTGATGCTTAAAATTGGTAACTGGAAAAAACATTTCGATTTTAATTATGTAAATACAATAATTGCACTGGCTTTGAATGATTTCGATGACAAGTTTTTTTTTTACATAAATGGATATCTTATTACAAGTCAAAATATTTATTTGGTAGTACAAACTAATGAAAAAAATATAGATGAAATGGTTAATAAAATTGAAACTAAGATTATTCTTTTATTAAAAACCAATCCTCAAAAACTAAAAGAAAACAGAGGCGAAATTTCTTTTATTGCTGATGATGAGAATATTTTTTATGAAGCACGAAAACCACTATTTAAAATATATCCTTTAGAAAATGATCATTTAGTAAAACTTATTACAGGAGAAAAAGTTACGCTCCCCTATTTTGATCGAAACCTTAAAGAATTGAAAACATTGATTCATAATCATCCTTTTTGTTCGGCAATTCATTATATAGGAGGCGTTAGTCCTGTAAAGGTGACTAAGTCTAAGAATTCAGATGACGCTGACTAGAATACAACTTATAAAATTTATTTAATACATAGAAATCCGGATTTAAATACAAACGCGAATTGTACTAATTGTCACTAATTCGCTCGTGAAATTAATTTTACATAGTTTGTCACCCTGAGCGAAGTCGAAGGGCGTCCCAATTGACACGTGGGCTTCTCCCGAAGTCTCGGGACGCTCAACCTGACAAATAGTTATCGAAAAATTAAGAAATCACATAACAAAGACTTTTAACTAAACAAAATCCTAAAAATGACCACAACAGCAACTAACAATTTTACCGTATTTGGTATTGATATTTCGAGATATCAAGGCAACGAAATCAATTTTTTAAACAAGCAAGTGGATAAACTCAGTTTTATAATCTGCAAAGCCACCGAAGGAATAACCTATACTGATTCGAGTTTTAAAACGAACTGGCCCGCGATTCAGGCAAAAGGATATGTTCGCGGTGCATATCACTTTTATCATTGCAATGATGATCCTGCCAAACAGGTTGCCAATTATTTGGGGGTTATGGGTACGTTTTTGGCAGCAGACTTTCCTCCTATCGTAGACTTTGAAGAAAGCAGTATCGATGCTGGTGTTAATAAAGCCAGTATTCAGCCTAATTTGTTGCAGTTCTTAACCTTATTAGAACAAAAAACTAACCGAAAACCTCTTATTTATACAGACAATAATACAGCAAATGCCTACTTGACTGATCCTCGCTTTGCCGGTTATGCTTTATGGATTGCCAATTATAACAGTACCATAAAAATACCTAATGTCTGGAAAAACTGGACGATCTGGCAACAATCTCAAAGCTATAAACTAAATGGCCAGCTTAATGATTATGACGTTTTTAATGGTGATAGCAATGCTTTTTCGAATTTCATTCAGTCTAGTTAGGATACAAAAAATGTAGTTATCTAATTCAAAAAGAGGAAGAAAATGATCTCGGTTTTGGTAGAGATGGTATAAAGGCATAAAAAGAATAATGGTACAACAACACGAAAAAATACTCGAAAATAAAACATCAGTAACTGCTGCTTATATGGGTGGCGGTGCTGCTGCAGTTCAATTAAAAAATAATCGGGAATACTCTGTTGTGCAACGAAAACTTGCCGAAGGAACTACAACAACGCAACTAGCCTCTTTTATGCCTGTTCAAAGAAAAACAAATCATACCGGTTTACCTGATACTCTGAAATCAGGAATTGAAAATCTTTCCGGTCATTCTATGGATGATGTAAAAGTGCATTATAACTCTCCTAAGCCTGCACAGCTTCAGGCTCACGCCTACGCACAGGGAACGGATATTCATATTGCATCAGGACAAGAAAAGCATTTGCCTCACGAAGCCTGGCATCTTGTACAACAAAAACAAGGACGTGTAAAACCTACTTTGCAAATGAAAGGCAAGGTGAATGTGAATGATGATAAGGATTTGGAGAAAGAGGCTGATGTTATGGGGGCAAAGGCTTTATCACCATCAACGCAGCCCCATACTCAACAATTAAAGCAATCTACTCATCCTAAATTAATTGCCCAACTTACCAAATGGCAATGGAATACAAAAACAAAACGTTGGCGCTGCATTGAGGGACAACCAGTTAAATCCCCTCCTACTTTTGAGGGCAAGATCCACGATCAGGTTTACGATGATTCTCTCGTCATAGATCTGAGAGGTCATGCTCCAGCATCTGCTCCGGCACCATTGATTCCACCCTATGCTAAAATTGGAGGCAATACAACTCCAGAAGAACATCAGGCCTATCAGGCCTATATCGACAAATTAAAAATTCTTAAATCTGAAGGGCATCAGTTGCCCAAAAAGCACAATGACCAACACGCGGCAGAGACTTCGAATGCCAATTTTCTTATGGGTCGGGTTGCCTCTCTTAGAAATCCTGCTACACAAGCCGAAAATCCTGAACAAACACATCAATGGCACCAGTTAATGAATGCATTACAAGAATCTAAAGGGAATCACATATTTACCCGTGACATCGACTCAGGCGAATTAAGTGGACAAGGTCATGGTGGAACTACAATGAATGTTGTTGACAGAATGAAAAGAGGCTTAGGAAGAATCAGAACTTATGCTGATTTGAACCGTGGAGGTGGTGCAGGAAGCTATGTACGTTTTTTGGCAGATAAAAATCGAAGAAGAAAACCAGATGACGCCCCCGATTCCAAGCTACTAAATTCTGGAGGCCTTGCGAGTTTAGGAGTTACCATGCTATATGATGCAAAGTCAGTGATGCGAGATAATAGTGCCCCAGGAGGAATGGCATACAATCCTCAAGATTCGGTAGGAAGAATATTTGGCACTCACGCCCCTACACTAGCTAGTTCAAGCAAAGTCTCTGAGCGAATTTTGGGAGGAGCAAATCCAGAATATCATCGACGAACTTTCTTAAAACCAATTCCCGAAATTCCTCTTCATGATCACGCCCTCATGGCCAATGCCAATAACGGAATGCAAATTATGCTCAACCAGGCACAACAAGGACAAACTGACATAGAAGAATACAACGAAGCTGTTTTGTTCTCAGGTGCAAAAGTAAGCAGTGTCAAAGCTATTCTAATTCATCGTCCTCCGGTAGGAAAAGGAGGTGTCCCTAACAGAACTCCTATAACAGCAGCTGATCAGGAAAGAATGCAAAAACGCCAAACTGAGGAATTTGACCTGACAGAACGCGACATTGAGGCTTCAAAAGACCTACTTTACAAACTAAAAGAAGATAAAGAAAAACTAGGTGGAACTTCAAGAAAAAATCCTCATGCTAAAAAAGAAATTGTAGCAATTGATGCGGAGATTTCGAAAGAGATAGAACATTTAAACCAACTTAAACTTAAACGTCACAAGCCTATACAAACAGAACGGTTCGTTAACAAGCGAGAAGTAACCACCTCATCGACAATACGAAATCCTGATCAATGGAAAGGTGGCGCCATTCCACATGAAATCAACCAGTGGCTCCAACAAACAGGCCATGGTGGTGTTCCTATGAAATACCTTTTCGAACATGTAAACCCAGGAAAAGTTACGCGCGAGGAATTACCAAAATTGGCAGAGGAAATATGGAAGAGAGGTAAACAACGTTGGGAAGCTGATCTCAAAAATCAACAAGCATTAGAAAAGCACTCTCAGGCTCAGGCAAGCAGTATGAGTGTGATAGGAAAAGGTATTGGATAAGCCATTTAAGAACCGTGTCAGGTTTACGTTTACCTAACCATATTGATAAACAAATTAAAACACTGGAAAAAATGCAAACCAAGGAAATGAGAGAATTAAAAATTCTTAAAATGAAACAAGAAGTCTATCAGTAACATTAATCATAAAGATTTAAAGAATAAAAATGACACAACAACACGAAAAAATATCCGAAAATAAGACAGCTGTAACTTCTGCCAATATTGGTGAAGGTACAACTGCTGTTCAATTAAAAGACAATCGGACAGCATCTGTTGTACAACAAAAGCTTTCTGAGAAAACTACAACGCGACAAACCTCTTTTACTCCAGTTCAAACAAAAGCAAATAATACTGGTTTGCCCGAAAATCTGAAATCAGGAATTGAAAATCTTTCAGGACATTCTATGGATGATGTAAAAGTGCATTATAACTCAGATAAACCTGCGCAGCTCAATGCTCATGCGTATGCCCAAGGAACAGATATTCATATTGCATCAGGACAAGAAAAACATTTACCTCACGAAGCCTGGCACGTCGTACAGCAAAAACAAGGAAGAGTAAAACCTACTTTGCAAATGAAAGGAAAAGTGAATGTGAATGATAACAAAGGTTTGGAGAAAGAAGCAGATATTATGGGAGCTAAAGCTTATCAATTTATAAGTAAGCCATTGGAAGATATTACGCAAAATAAACAACAAATACCAACAAACTACTCTCCTAAGGAGATGCAGTTGAAAGCGCATCAAGAAATCCTGACTAATAATCCAGAAGTTGAACAAGTTGTCCAAGCAAAAAGTAACAATGTATCCGTTCCCATAATACAGCGTCTTGGCACAAATGTAAATATGGTAGCTGAAGACGACAGACACTTTGAAACGCCTTCTGGTAAAGTCCGTCTAAGAGTTAATCCAGATGCTGATGCTTATCTGGAAGGTCAATTTGAAAAAGGTTCTGCAGCCAAACACGCAGATGCCAGTCTAGGAGATAAATTTACGCATGCTATGGAACATGTGCATAAAGGAATTCCCTATAACCGTCAAGGAAAAATAGACGCCCTAAACGAACACAGACAACCTCTTGCAAATGGTGAGCTACGCAAAGAAAGAGGATTGGGAGTCATGTTACATGGTAATGCTGCAACTTGTTGGGAAAAAGCGGCATTTTTTCATCTGGTATTAGCAGAATTAGGTATTCCAACCACAATGGAAGGAGGATATCGTAAAAGCGATGGTGGAGGACATGCTTGGCTGGTAGTTAAACCACATCCTGATTTTTTTGGTGGTAAATCTATCGTTATTGACCCAACTACCGGAAAAGTAAGTAACCGCGCAGTATTTGAAAAAAACTATAATATAACAGTACCTGCTAAAGCTGTAGCTACACCGAAAGTTGCCCAAGCTCCGAAAGACATTGAGAAAGCACTACATGAATTTCTTAGTATTTCCAGTTTGGGAGGAATAATCAAAAAAGCTGTTGTAGAAATTGTCGAACTAAAAATTGAACGAGCAATGAATGAACGTAAAAGAGAAGCCGAAAGAGTGGAGTTTGAAAAGCTACTAGCGGAATTTCGAAACTCTCTAAAGTAAACTTGAATCTATTGGTCAAATAAGCAATATAAAAACAATCAATAGACTAAGGATATACGTAAAAGTTAACACAGAACTTCATGATGTTTACACAAACATAAGAAATAAGAAACAAAAAATGAGATATGTATAAACAAGTAAAAAAACAAAAGTGAACAAAAATCAACCAGTAGCAAATGCTATTGCACAGAAAAAAATAATGGCAATAAAACTTTTGCTTTAGAAGATAATCGCACGGAGTCAATTGTCCAAAAAGCTAAAAACTATAAGTATGAATACACACGCTGATATTAGGCAAGATAATAAAAGTCAATCCGTTGCAAATGCTATTTCAAAAAAGCAAGGCAATGTCGTATCTACTTTTCAGTTAGTAGACAATAGACCTAAGCAAATTGCACAATTACAAAAAAAAGACTTGATTACTACTACTCAATCTGTGTTTCAGCTCCAAAAACTAGAGGCAGGAAAACTAAATGTAGTTGGTGAACATCATTCTGAAAGCAACCAGAGACGACAGCAAGAAATTGATTTAGCAGCAAGAGAAGTAGGAGGAGGATATTGGACAGAAGATAATTTTCGAATTAGAAAAACGAAATCATCCAAAGAAAATGCTGTAAAAGACACTGCTAAAGATCCAAGAATTATGGGGGATGCTTTGTATTTAAGAATAGCAGAAAGCATTCAATATGTTGATGATGCCAAAAATGAGTTTGAACAAGCATGGACCCATTGGACTACACAAAAACTGTCTCAAGAACAATTGTTGGGTTTAAAAGCCGAATTACAAACCTTGTTGGTAACCTGCAAAACCCACACACTTGAAGCAAACAGATTAGCCGAAGCCTATATGCATAATGAAGAGTTTAAAACCCTCCCCAAATTCGTTACACGCCAAATTATACAAATCCATAAACTGCTGCCAGAGACAGAAAAGTTGTTTCTTATATTGGCTGAAACTTGGAAAAAACATTCCCTTGAACAATTAATCTCAGATAAGTTCTTAAGTTCTTTCAATGTGTTTGGTTCTAATATTGACGTTCTCAATATGTATGCCGCAAAAATAGGTGGTGCAAGCAGAACGGATACCAGTAAATTAAGGTCTTATGAAATGGACAATGCAGCCAGTTTTGCTCATGATAGAATAGGCGTTTGGAAAATAGGATTTGACCATGTAGAACATATTAAAGAAGAAATGCAACAAAGCGACACTAAAAATTATGTACTCATTAATCGTAACGAATTCAATCATGAATACAAAGAGTTGCCTATTTTAGTTAAAGGTCACATGGTGAAACAAAAAGAATAAAAACACAATGGAGCACTTCAATAAAATAAATAAAAACAAACAACCTAGTTTGACGCCAAAAACCGTTCAAACCAAAGCAATATACCTTCAAGACAATCGTCCTGCTTCTACTTTGCAAATGAAAGGCAAGGTAAATGTAAATGATGATAAAGGCTTAGAAAAAGAGGCTGATGTTATGGGAGCGAAAGCTACTCAGTTATTTTCCAGTCCAAATCCTAGCACACAGTTAAGATTTTCTGCACCAAATCAATCAGCTCCTGCACAGCTTATGTTTGGAAGACTTAAAGGAATGTGGAATCATTTTACGGGACAAGGAACTACTCCAGTTACTCCTCCAACTATAGCAGTAACCCCTCCACCAATTACCTACAAACAAACATTAGAACTTGAAAGAAAAAGAAATCTGAAAGCTCAAAAAAGAAACCGATTAGAAGCAATCTGGAAAAAGCAGGGTATAATATTCCATGTTCATAAACCAAATGCAAATGAGGATCCTGATTGGGTTGAAAATTTTGAAGCAATACATGATATTGTCAAAAATGACGAGGGATTTGAATTTCAAACCGGAAAAAAAGCAATAAACATAAAATATAATTTTATACAATTGTTAGAGCTCTTTACTCATGTTGGAGCTCATTTATTCAATATGGTACCACGTGAACTCCAAAAAGCTCAGGGAGAAAGTATTATGGAATGCTTTGGAACGCCCCACTTTATGGAAATCTATCAAAATAAAAAACAAACTTTACTTGCAGATTCCAGAAAGATAGTGACTGACATGAATTATGAGAATTTTGATTCTGAATTTGGAAAAAAACAAATTCCGAAGAAATTCAACAAAAAGAAAAATGCTGAAAAAATTGACCTTCTTTTAGGCAAAGATAAATTTGAGGGATTCACTCTTGGTGAAAATCACGACAATCCGAAATCCAAAGAGTTCTTAATGAATCACATGGAAAATCTGAAAAAAAATAAAGTTACAACAATATACCTGGAACATATAAGATCCGAATACCAGTCAATAATTGATGAATGGTATGCCTCTGCAGCCTTAACTCCAATGCCGGCAAAACTAAATACTTTTTTAGATTCAAATGATGTCAGTAATGGGGTAAAAGGTGAGCTTCATAATTTAAAAAATTTAGTCCAAAAAGCATACAACAATCAAATTAGAATTGTTGGTATTGATTCCTTACATGCTCAATATGACCCAGATGAAACTGGTGGTGATGAACTTAGATCTATGACTATGAATGCTTTTGCGCAACAAACGATTGAAGGTGATAAAGAAAAGCGCATGGGAGGAAAATACGTCGCATTGGTTGGTGGAAAACATTCAAATACTCATATAGCACGTAGCGTCGGAAAAGGAGGTTATTCAAAAGGATTGCCTGGTCTTTCGCAACAATTAATTATTCCTGCTGTTAAAATAGATCCACAATCCAAGAAACTGGTTCTTGATAAGGAAGTTAAGAAAAATAGAACTCTATTGCAGAATCAATAGGAGCTTCAATATTATCGATAACGCAAATAGTTTGTATTCAAAAATGGAATTTAGCCCAACTATACTTGGTCATAAAGGTTTGGGCATATTTGGGGCGCTTTTTCTATCGAGATTTCATACAATTATAATGTTTTTATTATAGATGCAATCAGTTTCCACTTGACATACTAGTCACATAATTTTATAACTAAAACAAGAGAATTCTTAAAAAACTCTGTTTAACAAGTAGTTATGTCATTTTTTTTTATAAATTTATTATCTCAAATCGACAAAGCATACTTCTTTATAAGCCTACAAAGATATTCTACATCAAATCTTTCAATAAAGTCTCTCTATTTAGATTGAAAAACAATCACGCTTATTAACAAACAATCGATCAGAATTAATGTGACATTAAAAAGCGATTTTGTGACACGAAAAAACGGTTCTATGTCATATTACCCAGATTTTACCTGTGTGATATTTAATTTTAAAAACTGAAAAGAATAAATGATAGTTCTAGAATGTTTCTAAGATGTGTTGCCATTAAATTGACCTAAAGCTCTATAAAAACAGGTAAAAACACCTGTTGTAGAGATACTTATATAAATTACTTTAGCATTATATTAACAATAGAACCAATTTCAGATTAAATCTTGTAGATCATTAACAAATCTAATATTAACATTAACCAATTAAAACAAAAAAATTATGGAAGAATTTATTGGAGTCGTAAAACTTTTTGCAGGGAATTTTGCACCTAGAGGCTGGGCATTTTGTAACGGACAAATATTGTCTATCGCGCAAAATACGGCATTATTCTCAATCTTAGGTACTACTTATGGCGGTAATGGCCAAACAACTTTTGCATTACCTAATCTTCAGGGTGCTGTCGCTATTGGACAAGGAACTTCACCAGGAGGAACTTATGTTTTAGGACAAGTTGCTGGTACACCAAATGTTTCTATTTTAACAAGTAACTTACCTGCTCACGTACATGCCGGACCTGGTAAAATATCAGTAAGTGCAGCACAATCTACAGATTCAACACCTGTAACAGGTGCATCAATTGCTACACCGGGATCAGTTATATCGAGAACTTTTACTCCAACGTTAGGATATACAACAGCAACTCCAAGTGTTGATTTATTAAGTAATGTTACAACAGGTCCAACTGGTAGTAACATTCCTATATCAGTAATGCAACCTTATGTGGCATTGTCTTACATCATTTGTTTAGAAGGTATTTTCCCTTCGAGAAATTAATCAATTAAGAGCGATTTTACATTATAAGTCCATTTTGGTATATCACTAAAGTCGTATATAAATTGAATTTCAGAATATTCTATAAGATTATATAGAGAAACTACACTATAAGGGTTTGTTATATAAGACTCTGCAGTTTTTAATTCAATGTCTTCGAATATCTTGATTTCGGTAAAAATACTTACATCAGGATGATTGCTAAAATCATCAGGTAGCTTATAGAAGTCACTTTTAAAACTTAAATTTTGACTTTGAGTACCAAAAAGTTCTTTGTTTATTGTAAATAATCTATCTACAAATACACTGTGAGGATAGGGCTGCAATTCATCGCGGCCCTTAACCTCATCAATGGCATTTTTAAGTGATGGCTCATAATCGAAAAAAGTATAAGCCAGATCGATCCTGATTTCTTCAGGAATTAAAATTCCATGTGACGGTAATTGCGAAACAATGTTTTGCGTAATAGCTACCTGTGGTTCACGGGTAAGAGCATAATGCATCGTTTCGGAAATTGCTAAATCGATTGTAAAATCCTGAGGTTTATCATAAGTGATGGCATCCGTTTCTATTAACTGTATTGAATAATCATTAAGGCCAACAACAGCCAAAATATGGTGTACAGATTCTATGGAAGCAGCATTGATATCTAATAAAATGGCTTTAATTCTATCTTTATTAAACAACGGAAGTAAAGGAAGAATTAAAGTTGCATAAGGGCCACAACCCGCATAAAGAATATTGATGCTTCTCTCTGGAAAATCGTTACACAATTTTATCAAAGCTTTATAAACGCCTTTTATGAAATAAACGGTACGTAAATAATCATCAACACAATCTGCAGCGCCAGAACTTGATAAAGCAATACCTCCTTTAACATGAGTTTCATTGTTTTCAAAATGGTTAATTGTTGCTATTTTTTCATAAAAACCTGAAAGATTTCGGGCGCATTTTGTGTGTTCATCAACAGTATTTGAGGTAATGATAGATTGAACAATAATCGCAAGCTCTTGTTTATACATAATATTTCATTTTAGTTAAGGCTTTTAAGTTTAGAACTAAAACAAATGTAAGAATACAAAATGATAAATCTAATATCAGTCAATTATGAAAAAACTCTACTTATTACTAATTCTTCTGTTTTTTACGATGCAGCAACTAACTGCACAAACAGTCGAAACATTTGAAAGTGCCACAAATAATCTGCCCAATTTTACAAGTAATGGCAAAACCTTTAATCTAACCAGTAGTCTTGGCTTTACAGTATTTGGCACTACTCCCGGTCTGGGTTATAATGCTTCAAACAAATTCATACAAATTACAGACGGTGCAGGACCAGAGACTTTAGGGGACACTGGTATCATTACTGTTGCTACAGGAAACATTAAAGTTAATAGTCTATGGATTTATCTTACAGGTGACTCTGCACAAAATCCAGGTGTTACATCTAATGGTGCTCCGGGATCAGTTACCTTTAGAGGAAAACTAGGTGGTGTGACACAATTTACTCTTGTAAAAAATACAACAGGGGCAAATACTGGCACCGCTTTGCCTGGAAATGGTTTTATCTCTGTCAATTTTGCAACTGACGGAGCTTCAAATTACACCAATATCAACATTGACAAGCTTGAAATCCAGTTAGGCGCTAATTACGATTATTTTGCAGTAGACAATTTTACCTGGGTTGATGGAGTAGCTTTACCTACAGTTACCACAACAACAGCTACAACTGTAGGTGCCGTTAAGGCAACTATGGGTGGAAATGTAACTGCTGACGGTGGTGACGCTGCTGTACAGAGAGGAATAGTTTGGGCTACAACAGCAGCTCCAACAATTACAGATCATAAAGTTCAAAACGGAACCGGAGCTGGAGCATTTAGTGGTACTGTAACAGGACTTACTGCTGGAACTACGATTCATTACAGAGCTTATGCTACTAATAGTGCAGGTACTACTTATGGTTCAGAATTAACATTTACTACAAATGCCGCTTTAGGTACCTCAGGAACCTCACAAACTAATATTGCTTGTAATGGTGGTTCTACTGGTGCAGCCAGTGTAACTGCATCTGGCGGTACAACTCCTTATAGTTACTCATGGTCACCATCCGGAGGTACAGGTGCAACAGCATCTTCTCTTACTGCCGCAACTTATATCGTAACTATTACTGACGGTGAATCAACACAAATTACCAGAAGCTTTACAATATCAGAACCATCGGCGCTTACCGGAACTCCTTCTACAACGCCGGTTTCTTGTTTTGGAGGAACTAATGGTACCGCAAATATTGTTGCTGCAGGAGGCGCAGGTGGATATACTTATTCATGGTCGCCATCAGGAGGTACTGCAGCTACAGCTACAGGACTTGCAGCAGGAACTTACAGCGTTACAATAACTGATAATAATAACTGTACAAAAAACATTACTGGTATTGTTGTAGGAGGACCTGCAGCAGCACTTAATGGAACTGCTAGTACTACACCCGTTTCTTGTTTTGGAGGGGCTAATGGTACAGCTACTGTTACTCCAGCAGGAGGTACGCCTGGTTATACTTATTCCTGGTCTCCATCAGGAGGTACCGGAGCAACTGCATCTGGGCTTGCAGCAGGAACTTACAGTGTTGTCATCACTGATGCTAATTCATGTTCAAAAACTGTTAACGGTATCGTTGTGGCACAACCTATAGCTGCCCTTAATGGAACTGCTATTACTACACCGGTTTCTTGTTTTGGAGGATCTAATGGTACAGCTACTGTTACTCCAACAGGAGGTACGCCTGGTTATACTTATTCTTGGTCTCCATCAGGAGGTACTGCAGCTACAGCTTCTGGACTTGCAGCAGGAACTTACAGTGTTATCATCACTGATGCCAATTCCTGCTCAAAAACTGTTACTGGTATTGTTGTGGGAGGACCTGCAGCAGTTCTTAACGGAAGTATAAGTACAACTCCTGTTTCTTGTTTTGGAGGAACTAATGGTAGTGCAACTGTTACAGCAACAGGAGGTACGCCTGGTTATACTTATTCCTGGTCTCCATCAGGAGGTACCGCAGCAACTGCAACCGGGCTTGCAGCGGGAACTTACAGTGTTACGATTACTGATGCTAATTCATGTTCAAAAACTATTAATAATATTAATGTAGGGTCATCTACAGCAATCATTGCTAACCCATCACAAGTAAATGTAAGTTGTAATGGTGGTACTACTGGTTCTGCAACAGTTGCTCCTACCGGAGGATCAGGTGGATATACTTATTCATGGTCACCATCAGGAGGTACTGCAGCAACAGCGTCTAATTTGGCTCAAGGAAATTATACTGTAACAATTACAGACTCTAATCTTTGTCCAATTACACAAAACTTTACTATTACCGAGCCAACTGTATTAGTAGCTACTAAAGGTACATATAGTAATCCGACTTGTAATGGTGTAAATAACGGATCTGCAAATGTTATTGCTACAGGCGGTACTTTACCTTACACCTATTCATGGGCACCATCTGGAGGAACAGCAGCTACATCCTCAACGCTTGGTAATGGTGCATATACCGTTACAGTTACGGATGGTAAAGGCTGTACCGCAACCCAAACATTTACACTTGTACAGCCATCTGCATTTGCTGTAGTCACTTCACAAACTAATGTACTATGTAAAGGTGCAGCAACAGGTACCGCTAGTGTAACTGTATCGGGCGGAACACCAGGTTATACCTATTCATGGTCTCCATCAGGAGGTACTGCAGCTACAGCTTCAGGACTTGCAGCAGGAACATATATTGTAACAATTACAGATGATAATAGCTGTACAACTACAAGAACATTTACAATAACAGAACCAACTAATGCATTAGTCGCATCGGCGGGAGCACAAACAAATATAAATTGTTTTGGAGGTTCAACCGGATCTGCAACGGTAAGTGTGACAGGTGGAACAGGTTCTTATAGCTACTCATGGGCTCCATCTGGAGGAACTGCTGCTACTGCAACAGGACTTAGTGCTGGAAATTATACTGTTACTGTTACTGATGATAACGGCTGTCAGGACACACATGTTTTTAACATTACTCAACCTGTGGCGGCACTTTCTGCTACTACAGCATCAATTGGCGTTAGTTGTTTTAACGGATCAAATGGTTTTGCAAGTGTAACTGTATCAGGAGGTACTCCGGGTTATACTTATTCCTGGGCACCTTCAGGAGGAACTGCTGCTATTGCTTCAGGACTTGCTGCCGGAAATTATACTTGTACAATTACAGATTCAAAAGGATGTACATTGGTTAAACCTATCACCATTAGCACTCCTTCTCAAATCTCTGCTACAGAAGTACACACGGATGTTTCATGTAATGGAGGAACAAACGGATCAGCAACTGTAACCCCAACTGGCGGAGTGGGTGGATATACTTATTCATGGTCTCCTACTGGTGGTACTGCAGCAACAGCTACAGGACTTAGCGCAGGTGTTTATACCGTAACAATTATGGATGCAAATACATGTTTGCACACGATAAATGTTACAATAAGTCAACCAACTGTTCTAACAGCTTCTACCTCTAAAACTGATGTATTATGTAATGGTGGAGCTACCGGAACAGCAACTGTTAATGCTACAGGTGGAGCAGGAAATTATACTTATTCATGGAGCCCATCTGGTGGTACTGCTGCAACAGCAACAGGATTATCAGCAGGAAACTACAATTGTACGATCACCGATGATAATGGTTGTTCAATAAATAAACCAATTACTATTGGTGAGCCAACAATTTTAAGTGCCACAACAAGTCAAATAAATGCTACTTGTGTAATAGGAGGACAAGCAGCAGTAACTGTAAGCGGTGGTACAGGTCCTTATACTTATCTATGGTCACCATCTGGTCAAACAACAGCAACAGCAACAGGATTAGCTGCCGGAAATCACTCTTGCTTGATTACAGATGGTAATGGATGTACTATTACTAAACCCTTTATAATTAGTACAATCAATACCTTAGTTGCCTCTACATCACAAATTAATGTTCTATGTAATGGTACTAATACAGGTTCAGCTTGGGTAGTTCCATCAGGAGCTCCGGGTCCATTTAGTTATGTGTGGGCACCATCAGGCGGAACTGCTGATACAGCAAATAATCTTATGGCAGGTAATTATTCTGTAACAATAACTTCTTCTAACGGTTGTTCTATTGTAAAAAACTTTACAATTACTGAACCTTCTGCACTTGCAGTTACGCCATCACAAACCAATCTATTTTGTAACGGTGCAACTACCGGATCAGCTTCTGTAGTTGTAACAGGCGGAACTGGATCTTATACATACTCATGGTCACCTTCAGGAGGTACTGCAGCAACAGCTTCAGGACTTAGTGCAGGAAATTATACCGTGACAATTACCGACGCTAACTTATGTCAGACGACACAATCGTTTATAATTACAGAGCCTACTGCTATTACTGCAACAATTTCTTCAACAAATGTAAGTTGCAACGGAGGAACTACGGGAGCTGCAACTGTAACTGCAACTGGTGGAACTGGTGCATATACTTATGCATGGTCGCCTACTGGAGGTACTGCAGCAACAGCAACAGGACTTAGTGCAGGAAATTATTCTGTAACAATCACAGATGCTAATGATTGTGCCATAACAGAAAACGTTACCATAAATGAACCAACAATTCTGGCTGCAACAACGACACAAACAGATGTAACTTGTATTGGAGCAGCTGACGGATGGGCAACTGTGATGGTAACTGGCGGAACTAGTGGATACACTTATGCATGGGCTCCATCTGGAGGAACTGCTGCTACTGCAACAGGACTTAGTGCAGGAAATTATACTGTAACTATTACCGACGCAAAAGGATGTACATTGACAAAATCTGTAAACATCTTAACAATTCCTGATGTAACAGCACCTGTACCTAATGTACTAAATCTGCCAAGTATTACCAGCAACTGTTCTATTTTACCAGCTCAGATTCCTATTCCTACAGCGACTGATAATTGTACAGGAATTATAAATGGAACAACTACCAATCCTTTGACTTATACAACTGTTGGCAGTTATGTAATTACATGGAGTTATGATGACGGACATGGAAATATTTCAACTCAAAATCAAACACTTAATGTAACAGCATCTCCTTTAAATCAAGTAACTTTTACTGGTGCTGCATATACTTATAGCGGAAATCTAAATACATTACAGGTAGCTAATCTTCCTGCCGGAGCAACAGTAGCGTATACTACAACTCCAGCAACAGGAACTCCAAATGGAGCAATCAATGCCGGTATTTATACCGTTACTGCAACTGTATCACCATCTGTAAGTACGCCAAATTGTTCTCCTATTACTCTAACTGCACAGCTTACTATTAATAAAGCCGCACAACAGATTACTTTTGGAGCAATTCCGGTAAAAATTCTTGGAGCAATCAACAGCTTCAATTTAAATGCAACCTCTAATTCAGGATTGGCAGTAACATATACATTTGTATCTCCTACTTCCCTGCCAGCTGCAACTGTAGCTTCGGCTACTGGTTTAGTAAACTTGTTAAGACCAGGTCAAATAGTAATTACGGCACACCAGGTTGGAGACAATAATTATTTGCCAGCAACAGATGTTTCACAAGTTCTTATTGTTAAGAATAATGACGTAACAGTTACCAAAATTACTATTGGTACTATGGTGTATCCAGCTCCGGCTAAGGATATCAAATACTTAATGGCGTGTGGTGAAAACAATCCAAATGTTTCTGTTCTTAACGAAACAAATGCCACTATTACACCATCTGCTAGTTTTAGTATTAGTACTCCTAAACCAGGAATTTATACCAAAAACGTAACTATTACTTCTGAGGACGGAAGCACAACAGCTAACTATACAATAACCGTAGAAAAACCATTTCCATTCTTTGATATTGTACGTCAAAAATTCAATAATGTACTTCTAGTAAACAACAATCCGCAAACCAATGGAGGTTATGAATTTGTTTCTTACGAATGGTTCAAAAATGGTCAGTCAATTGGAACCGGTCAATATTACTCAGCAGGAAATTCAATAGGAAATACACTTGATCCTACAGCTGACTACAGCGTAAAAATGACTACTAAGGATGGAAAAGTACTGCAAACTTGCAAAAGCAAAATTACATTGTCTAAATCTGTAAATGCTAAGCTTTATCCAAATCCAATTCAAACAGGAAAAACAATTACTGTTGAAGCAGATTTCCCTTCAGAAGAATTAGAGAACATGCAAATAAGTCTTTATTCTGTGTCAGGTCAATTGATTAGAACGGTTAAATCTTCTACAATACAAACTGAAATACAATTGCCACAGGAAGAAACTAGTATGTATATTGTAGTTATTGAAACTGCTAATATCAAGAAAACACTAAAAGTAATCGTAAATAAATAAAAACTGTCAGTGCTGTTGTTTCAATAGCACTGGCATAAAAACAATTAAAGATGAAAAAATATATAATAAACTATATAACATCAACGGTAATGATTACGGCACTTTTAGGAACTTGTCTAAAGAGTTACGCTCAGGATAAAAAACAAGAAATATCTGTTTCTGTAGCAGGTCCGTTTTCTTTTCTGAAGTATCCTAGCGCTGGACAAGTAGTCCCTGGAAACGGAATCAGTGCCGGACTTCGCTATTCGTATTATTTAAACGAAGGAATAAGTATTGGTATTGGTGCAGAATATCAAACATATCGTTCTGATGCAAAATTCGCGTATCTCGCAGGTCAATACACAACTATTGACGCCGAAAATGAATCATTTCAATTCAGATACAAAGTCACTCAATTAAGAGAGAAGCAAGATTTAGGATATGTAAATGTTCCTGTCACAATTCAATACGAGAATCCGGGACCAACAAAATTATATCTTGCCGCCGGCGTTAAAATAGGATTCGCAGTAAGCGGAAAGTATGAAACAAAAATGGATAATCTTACCACAAGTGGTTATTATCCGCAATATAATGTTGAATTATTTAGTCCGGCATTTGCAGGATTTGCAAGCACAGATGATATCAGAGCAAGCAAACAAAATCTTGATACAAAAACTTCTTACTCTGCTACTTTTGAAACAGGTTTAAAACAAAAAGTAGGAAACAGAAGTTCTGTATATATTGGACTTTATCTGGATTATGGATTAAATAGCATAATAGATAAAAACAGCAACAAAAATCTTGTTCAGTATAATCCGGAATTGCCAGTACAATTGCACTACAACAGCGCATTGACTTCTTCTTATGCAACTGATGTAAGATTAGTTTCATACGGGCTTAAATTAAGATATGCCTTGAGATAAACATTTCCTAAAAGGAAAAATTAAAAGCCGATTTTCATAAGAAAATCGGCTTTTTTATATTTAATAAATACCAATCAAGAGTTGAAAGTTTGCAATTTGTGCTGTTAGGCGCTAAATATTGGTAGTCATTATAGGTTTAAAATTCGTTGGCGTGCCGTAGGTACGCAACAAAATAATAACAGTTGCGTACCTAATAGTACGTTAAATTTATTTCAATTCAGGTTTTCTGCGCAATTTAAACCCGACAGATTTTAAAAACCTGTCGGGTTTCCTATGCTAAGTGGAAAAAAACAAATCGTAAAGTCCTTGCTTCCTTTGCAGATAAAACAAGCTCTATTTCCTGTTTCTTAACCAATTTTCTACAGGTTCAAGAGCTGTATTTACAATAACCACTAAAAAAGTGCAAATCAAAGCCTCGGCAAAATATCCCGAAGCTGCAATACAACCAATTGCCGCGCTGCACCATATTGTAGCCGCCGAATTTAATCCGTGTACATTGCCACCTTCTCTAAAAATAACTCCCGCGCCCAAAAATCCAACTCCCATAACAACCTGAGCCGTAATACGGGTTACATCAATATTTGGTGAAGTTCCCGCCACTTTAATAGACAATAAAACAAAAGCTGCTGCACCTGTCGAGACCAGCATATTGGTTTTCAGACCAGTTTCTTTATGATGCCATTGTCGCTCAAAACCTATTAATAATCCAGCAAATAAAGCAATTACAAGACGAGTTAAAAATTCTGTAGTACTCAAAATTATATAATTTTATAGGATTAAACTTTTCTGTTTAGATTCTTTTTTCAAACTTACAATTACATTAGATAAATAAATTTAAAGACTTAAATATAAGAATCTTAAATTAAATAATATTCAAAAATAAAAAGCTTCTGACATAGAAATTTAATTTTCAACTTCGACAGTTTAATTTTCTTATTTAGATCAGTTATCTC
Source organism: uncultured Flavobacterium sp. (assembly GCF_963422545.1). Taxonomy (NCBI): domain Bacteria; kingdom Pseudomonadati; phylum Bacteroidota; class Flavobacteriia; order Flavobacteriales; family Flavobacteriaceae; genus Flavobacterium; species uncultured Flavobacterium sp. The sequence goes on along the minus strand of NZ_OY730230.1, from coordinate 158,260 downwards.
CAAAAAACTGAAATGACACAATCAAGCCACAATTATAACTACAATCTTGTTATTTCGACCGAAGAGAGACCCGAGCGATAGCGAACAGACGAAGTAAATCACACTCGTAATTCGACAAAGATTGGTCTTTGCGAGGAACGAAGCAATCTCATTTGCTGAATCAATTAATGACTCTCGCTAGTGTGGTTGCTTCGTTCCTCGCAATGACAAAAAAAAAAGGAAAAACCTCTAAACAACAGAAAAAACCTCTAAAATTAAATACTTTAGAGGTTTTCAATATTGAGAAAAATTTTCTGTAAAATGTGAAATACACTTCATTTTTACGTTTTACATTTCACAAAAAACATCTTACCAAATAAGTTAATCCAGATCAAAGATTTTTCCCAAATGTTCCTCCATAATAAAATATGGATCGTTAGTTTGAGTTACAGATCGCATATGAATTAAACTGGTTTTACTCATCATTCTAAGCATTTGTCGGCGTTCGCATTTTACAATTTCACCATTTTCCTCACGCTGTCCAGCAACAAAAGCACTTCGTCCGTGTGCACATAAATGATTATTGACAAAGATCACATCTCCTGAATTTGGTACATATTCACTATTTATAAGTTCCTTAGCTTCATTCCAAAATTCTGTCAAATTATAAAGCGCTTCAGGAGTTTGTCCAGCATTTTCGTTAAATATTTGTTCGGCAGCATCAAAACGGATAAAAGGAAGTTGTCTGTTCCCATACAGAACAGAAGCCGTTGGACCCGGAATTGTTTGATCTTCATCATAATTTGCATCTTTAGGACACTGATAAATTGGATCAAATAATTTTTCCATAGTCAAATTTATCTTACCATGAGAACGAATCGAATATAAAGTTGAAGGAACTCTTTCTTCATTTCGTAAATAAAGAAAACTCAAAAAATCAGCCTGATTGCTTAAAAAAGCATCCTCAGTATGTACATATAAATCTGTTTTAGATCCTGATCCGGTTTGTGTTGCAGCCATTTTCTCGTCCGGAATTACCGCATGCAAAAGCCCTCCACCCTTTCTTTGAGCATAATATTGAACCGGTTTAGAAGGCACCGCACCATGCAAAAGCGAACATATAAATCCGTATTTATTCAACTTGGCATAATCAGCGCCCTGCCAGTTTGGAGGTGTTGGTCCTAAATCTTCCTGATTAACCTCTAAAAGCCCCTGAAAAACAATTGCTCCATATTGATTTGCAGAAAAATCAGTACCAAAATGACTTAAAATCCTGCTGATGCGTTCCGGAAGCAATTGAAAAGCGTGAAGATGAAGAGCACCTATATAATCGGGGTTTTCATAATTGTCAAATGCCTTTACCAGAAGATTCCCAACATTAGATAAAATATTCCTTTCCTGAGGCGTAACCTCTATAATTAATGGACTTGTAGGAATATCAAAATTAAAATTTGTTTCCGCAGGTCTTTCATCTGCAATAATTGATTGTGATTTCATTTTTTCAACTCATTTATAGTTAATAATAGATAGGGATAATAAAAACTTAACATTTTAATAATCTGATAATTATAAACTGATTTCAAGAATACCTTTTTGAATCTGTACGGGCATTCGTATAAAACTTTTTATATTTATTTTTTTTATTCAGATTAATTTATACTTTTGTCTTGAACTGTTTTTATTTATTCTAAATAAGATTTACTTACAAATATATTTTTATTTCACTTAAATCAAAAGATTTTTCTTAAAAAAAATTCCAAAAAATATGAAAATCAAGAACAAACCCAGTAAAACCAAGGAATCAGATTCTTTTGATAAACTGAAAAAAATTTCACGGAATATTCGGAATAGAAGAAGCATCTATGCCAATGAATTTATCAAGGGAGAATTGCCTGATAAATTGCTCGACGAAATTCTGATTAATGCGACTTGGGCTCCAAATCATAAAATGACCGAGCCTTGGAGATTTATTGTTCTGAAAGGAAAATACTTAAAAGAGTATGGAGCATACATGGCACATTACTACAAGGATTTTTACAGCGAATTATCAATTGAAGATCAAAAAGAAAAGCTTCGTTATCTGGCTAATTATCCTCTAAATGCTGCTTGTCTAATTGGTGTAATAATGGTACGAAACACCAAAATCAACTTGCCGGAATGGGAAGAAATTGCCGCAGTTTCTTCGGCTGTACAAAATATAGCACTCACCTGCACCGCCCATAAACTTGGCAGTTATTGGAGTACCAAAAGTGTTGCGATAGATTATGTTGCGCAATTTGATCTTGCAGAAAATGAAAAATCACTCGGCATTCTCTATCTCGGATATTATCCAAAAGATTTAAAATCATCCACAAAAAAGAGAACTCCCATCTCTAAAAAAGTCATTATTCTCGAATAAAAGTAACTAAAACCCCTAAAATCAATTATTTTATGAATACCACACTAATCATTGAAGAAGCGCAAAAAGATAAAACGCTTCTCTCAGAACAAGATTTTTACAAAGATATTTTTCACCAGAATTCCGGTAACGAATATGCTCAGGCTGTAAAATTGGCACAAGAACGTGTTTCTGATTTTCTAAAAAACAATCGTAAACCTTTTAGCGGAATCAGACCAAACGAGATGAAAGCCAAAATTGAAGCAATAGACTTTGAATCGCCTCTACCCGATTATGAAAGTCTGCTTAACGAAGTCGATGAAATTTATGTAAAACACGCCACAGCTTACCACCTTCCGGAATATATTGCCCACTTAAACTGCCCTGTTGTAATACCGGCATTGGCAGCAGAAGTTTTAATAAGCGCTATCAATTCATCGCAAGACACATACGATCAAAGTGCTGGCGGAACTTTTATGGAACGCAAATTAATTGATTGGACAAGCGAACAAATTGGATACCAAAACGGTGACGGAATTTTTACTGCCGGAGGTTCTCAAAGTAACCTTATGGGATTGCTTTTGGCAAGAGATTACTATTCGTTAGAATTTCAAAAATGGAATATCAAATTAGATGGTCTTCCTCCTGATGCTTCAAAATTCAGAGTTTTTGTTTCGGATAAAGCGCATTTTAGCAATCATAAAAATGCCTGGATTTTGGGTCTGGGAGAACAAGCTATCGTGCATGTTGGCGTCGATCAGAGGTACCGCATGGATCCTGAAAAACTGGAAAAAGCAATTGCAAGGGAAATTGAAAAAGGAAATATTCCAATTGCGATTACTGCAACTGCCGGAACTACAGATTTTGGAAATGTTGACCCGCTAAAAGCAATTGCAGCAATTGCAAATCGCAATAATTTGTGGCTTCATGTTGATGCTGCCTACGGTTGCGGATTGCTTTTGACAGAGAAACACAGACATCTTTTAAACGGAATTGAACTGGCAGATTCTGTAACAATCGATTATCATAAATCGTTTTTTCAGCCAATAAGCAGCAGTGCTTTTATTGTAAAGAATAAACTTCACCTCAACATTATCAAGCATCACGCTGATTATTTAAATCCAAAAGAGCAAAACTACGACACACTTCCTGCACAGATTAATAAATCAATTATACAAAGTACACGTCGTTTTGATGCGCTGAAACTTTGGTTCACACTTCGATATATGGGCAAAGAAAAACTGGGACAATTTACGGATACAATAATCGAAACGACTCAAAAAACAGCCGCATATATAGAATCTGATAAAAACTTTGAACTGTTATGCCACTCAGATATAGGAGTTCTAGTATTCAGATATCTTGATGGTCCAGCTGAATCTAACTCGTGCGAAGTCAATCAATACATCAAGGAAAAACTCTTTTTTAGCGGAGAAGTTCTGGTCGCCAGCACAAAAGTAAATGGAGAATTCTACTTGAAATTCACCATTTTCAATCCGCTTACAACCCTAAATGACATCAAAAACATACTTAACCTCATAAAACAAAATGGAAATGAATACCACAGACTTAACTAATTTTCATCAGCTTGCAGAACAAGTAAATTTTAAATCCCTGCTCAATTGTTATTGCCGGGAATTCAGTAATTGGAGCCGTTACGAAGGCATTCCGAAATACGATCAAACGCTTGCTGATTTTATGCAGACTATCAATCACAGCTCATTTCTAAGATTTGATTTTACAGCAATTGGTCAGGAAGTTTTTGCTCCGTTGACTTATTTTTCTGAAAGTGGCATACACTCGTTCAGCTTTCCGGTTGTGTCGCGCAATATTGCAACAGACGAATTCAGAGAAATAAATCCCATGGAGTTTACTGAACTTGTCGCTGTTAATTCTCAACAAGAATATCCGGATATGGATGCCGTTCCTACACAAAAACGTATGGAAAACAGCATCGAAAATCTCGCACTTTATCTGGAACATTATAAAAATAGCGATCAAACTGCCAATAATCCTGAGCAGACTTTTATAGAAGCCGAACAATCTTTGATTTTAGGGCATAGTGTTCATCCATTGCCAAAAAGCAGAGAAGGTTTTACTAAAGACGAACTGCTAAAATATTCTCCTGAAACTTCGGGTAAATTTCCTTTACACTTTTTCCTGATTCATCCGGAAAATGTAATCGAAAAAAGCGCCGAAGATTATTTAATGACGGATTATCTAAGAAAAGAAATCTCAAAATATGCTAATGAAAACGCCAAAGAATTACTGGATTTTTATACCAAATATAAAGTAGTTCCAACACATCCTTGGGAAGCTAATTACTTATTGGATTTGCCGGAAGTACAAGAAATGCAGTCCAAACAGCTTCTCTTTAGTTTAGGTCAGTTTGGTCCTTCTTATACCGCAACCTCATCTGTTCGTACAGTTTATAATGCCGAAAGCGAATGGATGTACAAATTTTCTTTGCATGTAAAAATCACCAATTCGTTCCGTGTCAATTATCTGCATGAATTGAACCGTGGTTATGATGCCGCAAAACTTATGAAAACTGATTGGGGAAAAGGTATCCAAAACGATTTTCCACAAATTCAGCTTATTACAGATCCTGCTTTTATCGCCGTTACTTATGAAGATAAAGTTATTGATGGATTTAGTACAAGCGTACGTCAAAACCCTTTTCATGGAGCAAATGCCAGGAAAAATGTAACAATGGTTGCGTCTCTTTGTCAAGACGGGATTCTGGGCGAAACACCAAGAATAGTTAATCTTATCAATGAAGCCACCAAAAGACAAGATACAGCTGTAGCCGAAACTGCGCTTTCCTGGTTCAAACAATACCTGAATATTACCATAACTCCTTTGGTTGGAATTTTTAATGAATATGGGTTTGGATCTGAATTTCATCAACAAAATATGCTTGTAGAATTTGATGAAAATCTTTTTCCTTCAAAACTCTATTTTAGAGACAATCAGGGCTATTTTTTCCGTCAGGGAAAAGTTGAAGAATTAGAACAACTGATTCCTGATTTTGGAAAAGATAGCAGATCATTTATTGCCGAAAAAAGAATTATTGACTTTTGGGGCTATTACCTTTTAGTAAATCACTTATTTGGAGTTGTCAATATTTTAGGAAAAAATAAACTGGCAGATGAAACTGTATTACTTAACCTTCTTTATGATGCTTTAAAAAAACAAGAAGATTCAGATACGACAGGTTTGGTTTCGCATTTTACAAATAGTGTGACATTGGTTGTAAAAGGAAATCTGTTAACGAGTTTAAACAATATGGATGAAGCCAGTGCGCCAAGAACAAATCCGGCCGTTTACAGAACTTATCCAAATCCTTTAAACAAACATTTTTTCTCTAAAAAGCTCATTAATCCACAAGAAAATACCACTGTTTTCAATCGCTTTTTTGAGAAAGAAAATGTGACCATAACCTTGCGTCCCGTAGATATTGACAAAGATATTGAGATGCTTCATGAATGGTTTCACCGTGAACACGCCTTGAAAATCTGGCAAATGAACTGGCCAATTCGCGAAATCGAAGCCTTTTACAGAATGTTGCTTCCCGGAGATCACGGGCACAGTTTTATTGGCGAAGCAAATGGAGTTCCAACTTTTAACATCGAAGTATATTGGGCAAGCCGTGATATTGTTGGAGAATATTATGATGTTCTGCCATCTGATTATGGAACACATCAATTTATTGCACCAACTGATCCTAAACTAAAATACGGATCGCCGGCAACACAATCGATGATGGATTTTGTTTTTGGAGAACCGAAGGTTGGTAAAATGGTTGGTGAAGGCTCTGTAGATTCGATCGCATCGATGATGAATAAAGCTCACGTAGGTTTTAAAATCGAAAAAGTGATCGAAATGCCACACAAAAAAGCCAATCTAAACTTCTGTTACAGAGAATGGTATTTGGCAAAATTTCCTGCTGCCAAAGATTTTCAAAACAACACAGTTTCAGCATCTCAAGTTTAATTTATAAAAATACCACAATGAGTACAGAAAAAATATATTCAGTAATCGGGATCGGAATTGGTCCTTTTAATCTTGGGCTTGCAGCTCTTATAGAACCCGTTGAAGATTTATCGGCACTTTTTTTTGATCAGTCAGAAAGTTTTGACTGGCACCCTGGTCTTATGCTGAATAACGCAACGCTTCAAGTTCCGTTTTTAGGAGATTTAGTCACAATGGCCGATCCTACAAATAAATACAGTTTTCTTAATTATATCAAAGAAAGCGGACGTTTGTACAAATTTTACATTCGTGAAAACTTCTTTATTTATAGAAAAGAATATAATGAGTATTGCAAATGGGTTGCTGCCCAATTACAAAATTGCAAGTTTTCGCATAAAGTAGTTTCCATAGATCATGTAGATAATGTTTATAAAGTTGTCGTTATCAATACTCAAACTTGTATCACGACTACTTATTATGCAAATAAAATTGTTCTCGGTACTGGAACTTCGCCGCATATTCCTGATTTTATCGATCAGGAAGATTTGCCTAATGTAATTCATGCTTCAAAATATTTGTATTTCAAATCACGCATTCACAAAAATGCATCGGTTACAATTATTGGTTCAGGGCAAAGTGCCGCCGAAGTTTTCCGTGATCTTTTGCCCGAAACTGAAAACGGATTGCAACTAAAATGGTTTACACGTTCGTCTCACTTTTTCCCATTGGATAATAAATCAAAACTGACTTTAGAATTAACTTCTCCTGAATATGTAGATCATTTTCATAGTTTATCCGAAGAAAAAAGAAAACAACTTCTAGCGAGACAACACGGACTTTATAAAGGAATCGATCAGGAATTAATTAACGAAATCTTCGATAGTTTGTACGAAATGAGTTTAGATGATAAACCTCTAAATGTAGAATTACGTTCGAATATACGCCTTACTTCTGTTAATGAAGAAACTGACGGATCTTATAATCTGGATTTCCTTCATACAGAATTAGACCAACCTTTTGAAGATCAAACGGATTATGTAATTCTGGCAACAGGTTATAAATACAAAGAACCTGCAATTCTTTCAGGAATTGAAAATAAAATCAATCGTTTAGAAAATGGTTTGTTTAAGGTAAATCGTAATTATACAATTGACAAAAACGGCACAGATATTTTTGTTCAAAATGCTGAATTACACACACACGGACTTTCTACTCCTGATTTAGGAATGGGCGCTTACAGAAATTCATGGATTATAAATCAACTTGCGAATCGTGAAGTTTATAAAGTCGAAAAAAACGAATTGCTTTTCAACAATTTGGTGTACAAAAAACTACACAGGAATTGTCTGAAACCAATGTTTTGGAATTAGTAAACGAGCAATTAAATAATTAGAAAAAAATGATAACCCCAGAAAATATATTCAAAGACGCACAGCATCTCAACTCAACTATTTGGGATAAAGTAAATCGAAACCTACTCGCTAAAAGTATCTCAGAATTGATGCGCGAAGATGTGGCAAAACCACAAATAACTGGTCGTGAAAAAGATGGTCTGACCCATTTTATTCTAAGCACCGATAAAGAGACTATTTATTACAGTTTTTCAGCTTATCCAAGGTTTCTGAATTATTGGCATATTGTCAAAGAAAGCATTCAGAAAATTGAAGATGAACAGAAATCAGATCACATCGATGTGCCAAATTTCTTTCTGGAACTTCAGGAAACATTTGGGATCAACTCTTTTACTTTGGCACATTATATTGAGGAATTGCTGCATACTTTATATGCCGATGCATTCATACATTCTAAACGTCGTTTATCTGCCGCAAAATTAGCCGATGCTGATTTTCAAACTATAGAACATAGTCTCGACGGTCATCCGTGGGTAATTGTAAACAAAGGCCGAATTGGTTTTGACTCCGAAGATTATGAAAATTATACACCTGAATCTGGTCAAAAAACACGATTAGTCTGGATTGCTGCTCATAAAAACAGAGCTACTTTGCGTTTACAAACTAATATGAATGAGCAAAGTTTTTATGAAAACGAAATTGGTTCTGAAAAAATAGCCGTTTTTAGAAACAAGCTAATTCAGTCAAAAGTAAATCCGGACGATTATATTTTTATTCCCGTGCATTTGTGGCAATGGCAAAATAAACTTGTGATGCAGTTTGCCAATGAAATTGCGTCTAAACATCTTATTCCGCTAGAATTAACAGAGGATATTTACAGTCCACAACAAAGTATTCGTACATTTTTCAATCAAAGCAAACCCAATAAACATTACGTAAAAACGTCGATGTCAATCTTAAACACAAGCCATATTAGAGGTTTGTGTCCGAGACAATTATCTGTTGCGCCACGTTTGACAGGTTATCTGAAAGATATGCTAAAAAAAGATCCGCATTTACAAAAAATGGATGTTGTGCTTCTTGGCGAAATGGTTTCAGTTACTTATACGCATCCAAGCTATAGTAAAATTGTAAATCCACCGTATCAATACAACGAATATTTGGGCGCGATGTGGCGAGAAAGCCCGATAAATTATCTCAAACACGGAGAGAATTTAATGACCATGGCAGCCTTGCTTTATGTTGACGATCATGGAAAAAGTCTTGTTGAAGAACTTATTGAAAAATCAGGACTTTCGACAGAAGAGTGGTTAAAAGCCTATATGAGAGCGTATCTAAAACCTGTACTTCAAATTTATTACCAACATTCTTTATGCATCGATCCGCATGGACAAAATGTGATTCTTATTCTAAAAGATTACGTTCCAACGCGTATTGCTTTGCAGGATTTTGTTGGTGATATTTTGATTAATGAAGAAGGAAAGAAAAAGCTCCCACAGGAATTTATCGAGAATATGTTTGTGGCTTCTCCAAATCCGGAAAATGCACCATTAACGATACTTATTGCTGTTTTTGATGCGTTTTTCAGATATCTGAGCGATGTATTAATTACGACTGCAAACTATTCTGAGACTTCTTTCTGGAATTGCGTTCACGATATTGTTTTAGAATATCAGCAAGAACATCCTGAACTTCAGGATATGTTTGACAAATACAATTTATTCATCCCGGAGTTTAAACGTCTTATTTTCAATAGCCGACGTTTGTATAATGGTTATGAAGAAACGGCTGGTTTTCCGCACATGAAAAAAAGCGGTTTTATTCCGAATCCGTTACATCAATTGGTCAATGAAGAAGTACTAACCGTAAAAGAAAACTAATGAAAGAAGCCATTCTAAAAACACGCTCTTTCTTTAGTCTTTTAAGGCGTTCGCTTGCCGGAACTGAGAGTAATTTTACTTCGGGAAGTATCAACAAAACCATCATTTTATTGTCTGTGCCAATGGTTGCAGAACTCTTGATGGAATCTTTATTTGTTTGTTCAAACCTATTCTTTGTGAGCCGATTAGGTACAAATGCTATTTCTATTGCAGGAGCAACAACCACTTTTATTACGTTTTGTTACTCGGTTTCAATTGGTTTGGGAATCGCAGCATCGGCAATGATTTCACGAAGAATTGGCGAGAAAAAATTCAAAGCTGCGGGACAAACTGCTATGCAGGTAATTTATGTAACAGCACCAATTGCGGCACTTATAAGTGTAGTTTGTTCGATCTGGACGACTGATATTATGAGCGCCATGGGACTTTCAACCGCAATGGTTCAGGAAGGAACATTGTACGGAATCGTTATGTTTGCGTCAAGCGGATTTTTAATTCTGCGCATCGTTATCAACGGAATTTTTCGTGGTGCGGGTGATGCTTCTACGGCAATGCGTATACTTTGGTTGTCAAATGCAATAAACATACTATTGTGTCCGGTATTTATTTTTGGCTGGGGACCAATTCCTGCTTACGGTTTACTCGGAGTTGGACTCGCAACCTTAATTGCCAGAGTTATTGGTGTTCTTTACCAGGCTTGGTATCTTGTAAGAGGAAAAACAGTCATGAAAATAGGATTGGCACAATTGGTCTTCAATCTTAATATTTTCAAAAGAGTTGTAAAACTGGCGTTTGGCGGAACGATTCAATTTATTATCCCTGCTTCAAGTTGGGTCTTTATGATTAAGATTATGTCTCATTTTGGACCAAATGCTTTAGCTGGATATATTCTGGCACAAAGAGTAACTTCGATTGCCACAATGCCCGCTTGGGGACTTGGGAACGCAGCCGGAATATTAACGGGGCAAAATCTTGGTGCAAAACAACCCGAAAGAGCCGAAAAATCGGTTTGGAGAGCAGGAATGCTAAATATGGGATTTCTGATTATTATTGGAATTTGCTGGATTTTCCTCGCCGTTCCTGTTGTCAAAATCTTTACTGATATTCCAGAGGTTATTTCCTTTAGCACGATGTATATCCACCTTATTTCTATAGCCTATATCCTTCTGGGATATACAATGGTTATTTCGAGAGCGCTCAATGCCGCGGGCGAAGTCAAAGTCGTAACCTGGCTTTATATCCTAATGTTTTACATCGTTCAGATTCCGTTAGCTTATGCTTTAGGAATCTCGTTTGAACTGGGATCAAATGGTGTTTTTACAGCCATTCTTGTTTCAGAAATTGTATTGGCAGTTGCCTGTATAATTGTTTTCCGCAAAGGAAAATGGAAACATACTAAAGTTTAAAAAAATCAAAAAAATTGTTTCACGCAGATTTTGCAGATTATGGCAGATTTAATTCAAAATAATCATCTGCGCACATCTGCTTAAATCTTTTTAAAATCTGCGTGAAAAATTAATAAATAAAATATCAATTTAATTTTAAATAATATAAAAATGAGTACAGTAGAACAATTACACGGAGTATTTGCAAGAGCTTTTGAAATTCCTGTTGAAGCAGTAAACGACCAATTAGAATATCAGGCTATCGCCGAATGGGATTCTATGAGTCATTTAGTTTTGGTAGAAGAACTGGAAAGCACTTATAATATTTCTATCGAAATGGAAGATATTCTGGAAATGGGAAGTGTAGCAAAAATAAAAGATATCCTTAAAAAATACGGATTCGAAATTAATTAGACTAACCCGTTAGGTGGAATTATTTAACACATAGTCACTATATTAAGTTAAGCTTTTACACAATCCCTTTGCGATCTCAAAGCAAAGCGCAATTCATAAAACTTTGTGAACTTTGCGTAATCCTTTGCGAACTTTGCGGTAAAATTTTATTTGTCGAGTTACTTACGTGGGCTTCGACTCCGCTCAGTCTGACAAGATTGCGTTTAAAAAAACTTAACTTAATAACATTGGGCTCCAGGACTATGTGTTAAATCATTTTTCAATAATTACACTTAACCGATTAAAATAGACCTAAACTTATGGAATTATACGATTTAATCCGAAAAAACGAAAAACTGATCTTTACAGATTCGAGTACGGGAATTTCAAAATCTATTGCAGAAATGCATCAATCTCTGGAAATTGAAAACCTACGTTCTGTCGTTTTTATCTACAATGATAATCAGTTAGCGGCAATAGAAACATTGCTGAATTTTTATCAAAGCAGGTACACAATTGCCTTATTAGGAATGGGATTATTAGAAGATTTTAAGGAGAATTTAGAACAAAAATATACGCCTTATTATATCTATGATCCTACCCGAAATGGTATTGAAGGTTACACTGCCGTGAATGTCTCAGAAACGATTGTATTGTTTAAACGAAATGTAAATTTAGTTTATCCGATACATCCAAAAATTAAACTTCTCCTAAGCACTTCTGGAACTACAGGTTCACCAAAATTCGTCAGACTTTCTGATGAAAACCTGGTTCAGAATGCGAAGTCGATTATGGAATATATGCCTATCCGAACAGATGATGTGGTGCCTCTAAATGTGCCGATAAATTTTGTTTACGGCTTATCTATTTTCACAACTAATTGTATCAAAGCAAATCAGATTGTTTGTACTGATAAAGATGCTTTTCAGAAAGAATTCTGGGCCGATTTCAAGAAATATGGATATTCTACTCTTGGCGGAGTTCCTTATTTTTATGAGATGTTGTACAGCATTGGTTTTTTCAAAAAAGACCACCCTTCTCTAAGATATCTCACACATACAGGCGGAATGCTAAACTATAAACTGATCGAAGCAATTTCAGATTTCAGTGAGAAATTCGGAAAACAATTCTTTGCACAATATGGTCAAACCGAAGCTTGCGGCAGAATGGCTTATTTGCCTCCAAAAGATCTTCTGAGAAAAGGAACTTCTATTGGAAAACCTGTCAAAAACGGTCGTTTCGAAATCGATAATGATACGGATGAACTGATTTATATTGGTCCAAATGTTTTTGGTGGTTACGCCAATATAAGAGCCGATCTTCAGTTTTTTGAACAACAAGAAAAACTCCATACAGGAGACAAAGCCCGAAAAGACGACGAAGGTTATTATTATATTGTAGGCAGAATAAAACGAATTGTAAAATTATTTGGTGTACGCCTCAATCTCGACGAAACAGAACTTCTTTTGAAAAACGCTCTTGGCGGACAAACTTTTATTTGCTTAGGAATAAACGATAAACATTTGGCTGTTATGTATACAGACAAGAATTTGAACAAAGAATTAATTCTGAAAGTTCTAAAAGCAAAATTGAATCTTCATGCTAATTCTTTAAAAGTGATGCATATTGAAGATGTACCACTCACACCAAACGGAAAAGTAAATTATCCGCTGCTTAAGGAATGGCTTGAAATGGAAAGTTTAGTTTAGTATTCAGTCTCGGTTTTCAGTTTTCAGTCTCATGCTAGCGCGAGCGTCCCGCTCGTGCCCGTTCCAAATTTAAAAGGCTTGTGTTCACGAGCGGGACGCTCGCGCTAGCCTTTAGATAAGCTGAAAACCGAAACTTTTTTCAAGAAAAAAGGTTCCTGACAAAAAAATCACCAGAAACCTCTCAAATAAAAAAAACAAAAAAATATTAGTATTCAGTCTCAGTTTACAGTCTCAGTTTACAATTTTAAATGCTGAGACTGTAAACTGAGACTGTAAACTAGAAACTATAACCAAGAGCCAGATTAAATCTTGAACCATTTCCTCTTGTATAATTAGCATTTGTACCATAAAACTGAGAAGTTGTACTATAATAATCTGTATTGAGTATATTTTCAATTCCAAGTTTTACTCTGATACTGTCAGTAACTTTGTAAGCTGTAGCCAGATTCCATAAATTAAAAGAATGAATTGGACCTTCACCAATTGCATAAGCACCTTTAGCATTTGGCTGAAAAAGATCACGATCACCAACCAACATCCAGTACAATTCTACATTTAATCTCTTGTCTCCATATTTTGCATAACCAGTCACTTTTACCGGAGGAATTCTGTTTGATTTCAGGTAAATATCTGTAGGTCCGTAAAAATGTCCATCAGAGTCTTTATCACCTCTTCCTTGTACGTACGCGTAGTTACCTCCTACTGTCAATTGCCTCAGAATTTGATAATCTGCCTGAATTTCATAACCCCAGACTCTTTCCGGTAAACGTTCTGCTACCAAATAACCATCAACCTGAACCAGATTAGTTCCGAGTTTAGAAGTACTAAAATAATAAGCGGCACTCAAATTCAATTTCCCGAACTGACTGCTAAAACCTCCTTCATAATTATTAACGATAATAGGTTTAGTTTGTAATTTTGATATTGCATCTTCTTTAGCATTTGTAAGCACTCGGCCAAGATCAAATACAGAGAAAGATTGAGAAAAACTCACAAAAGGATTAAAGAATTTAAATCTTGAATATCTCACACCTGTATTAAATACAAACGCATCATAAGTAAGATCCCCGCCTTTTACAACAATACTTCCGGCTCCGTTTGCTCCTGTAGCAATCGTATTGTAATCGTCAATGTTTATTTTAATATTTTCAGCACGCAAACCCGCTTTCACAGTCCAATCGCCAAAAAGCTGTGTCGATAACTGTGCATAAGGAGCCAAATTGACCATATCTATATTTGGAACCCAAACTCGCCCGTCAACTAACTTCTGATTTGTTTTATCATTCAATAAATCAAAACCATAAGTTACATCACCTGTAAAGTTTGAAGAAACGGTAAATGGTGTATTCAAATAAACTCTTAAACCTTTTTTGGCAGATGCTGTTTGAGATTGTCCTCTTCCGTAGAAAAAGGCAGAGTTAGAAAATATCGTTAAAAAGTCCTGAAAATAAAGATTTGCTGTAAACGAAGTATTTCCAAAAAGTTGTTTGTTTACATATTGAAGATTGGCATTATGGTTATAACGTGTTCCCTCCTCAACTCCGGGTCTGTTGCCAAGAATACCAATTGCCGGACTTACACCATAAACACCATTTTTAAGTATAAAATCAGAATCCTGATTAGAACTGAAATAATTGTACATCAATTCAATTCTCTGTTTATCCGTTAAATCGTAACCAAATTTGGTAAATATATTATACGTTTTAGTTTCTCCCAATCCATATTCCGGAGAAATAACCTCTCCTTCTCCATCACGAAAAACACCAGTTTTTTCGTAAGTCCCGGCAACCATATAATTAAATTTACTAAGTCTTCCGTAAAATTGTTGGTTGAATCTGTATCCCAAAGTACTATCTCCTTTTATGTTTCCATTAGTTCCGGCTTCACTGTATCCTGCAAATTTCTTTTGAGTTTTACCTGATTTTGTAATGTAATTAATCAAACCTCCATCAGCTCCATTTCCGTAAATAGCGGTTGCACCTTTAATAACCTCAATACGCTCAATTACCGAAGGATCTATAGAACGAATTTCACGACCTGCTGATTTTAAAGGAGTTGACTGCGGAATTCCATCGATAAGAACTAACGGATTTCTTCCACGAAGTGTTTGTCCATAATTTCCCGTATTGTTAGTTGCCGATCCTAAACCCGGAACTGCATAAGCAACAATATTAGCAATATTTGGGCTCACAATAGATAAATCTTCGATATCCTTAGCAGTAATTACCGTTACAGAAGATGGTGTTTTTGATAAGGTTTCTACCTTTCTGCTTGCCGAAACGATAATTTCATCCAATTGATCTCCATTATTATCTGAAGTTTCGTCAAATTTACCCGAAAACTTCAATTCTAGATTTACCGTTTCGGTTTCATTATTGGTTATATAAATGTTCTTTTCAATAGTTTCATAACCTGGCAAAGAAACCTGCAAAGTATAGGTATTCGCTATAACCTTGTTAAATACAAAACTACCGTCACTATTAGTTGTGGTTTTATATTTTGAACTTTTAATAATAACACTTGCTCCTGAAGCTGATTTTCCATCAGAAGTTGTTATTTGTCCTTTAATTTTTCCACTATTTTGTTGAGCAAAAGAAGAAAAGATTGAAAATAAAAGGCTTATAATAAGTAAAAACTTTGATGTTCTTAAACTAAGATATTTCATTGATTTATATTTTTGGTTAGTGTTTTGTTTTTATTTAGAATCAATAAAAACAATGCAAAAATAAAAATTAATAGTTGTTTAACAAGTAATATTTCTATTAATTCTATCGAGTTGTATTTTTCGTGCTATCTACTCAACAGAAACCAAGATTTTTTTTCAACATTACGTATATTTAGTCTAAATAAGTCTAAATTTGCGCGAGAATTTTATATAGATGATATTACACTATTATAAGATTAACAAAATCAATTTGATGAATCTATTTTTTCAATTCAAAACTATAGATTCCAGATAAAGGCATACATATGAAGAAAAAATTTAAAAAGAATATTGGCAAATTACATTTATGGTTTGGGCTTGGCTCTAGTCTAATTGTTTTTATTGCCGCATTAACAGGAAGTATTTTAGTTTTTGAAAAAGAAATTGACAAGGCCATAAATCCAGAATATTATAATGTTTCTACAATAGGAAATTCAAAAAAAACAATTGATTACTGTGTAGATATTCTTCAAAAAAAATACGCAATAAAAAAAATAACTCGTATTTATACTTTTAATGATCCTTCGCGCACAATCCAGATTTTAGGAAAAGATTCTGATAAAAAAGCACAATTTTTTTCTATAGATCCTTACACTGGAAAAATTCTCGCAACGACTCCGCAGGAAAGCCGATTTTTTGTTGTTGTTTTATCCATACACAGACAATTATTGATGGGAGATGCTGGCGAAATTATTATGGGAATCTCTTGTTTAATTTTTGCTTTTATGCTCATTTCCGGAATTATCTTGTGGTGGCCTAAAAAAATAAAAAATCTAAAGAATCGATTAAAAGTAAAATGGAGCGGTTCTTTCAAAAGGGTCAATTGGGATTTTCACTCTACTTTTGGTTTTTATAGTTTTTTAGTTTTATTGCTTATTTCCCTAACCGGATTATCTTTTGCTTTTACCTGGTTCCAAAATGGCATTTATTTTCTGGCTGACGGAACCACAAAAAAGCCTTCTGCAAAAGTTGAAAACCCAACAAAAATAGATCCAAAACTCAATAATACTGCTTTCTACCAAAGTATTTATAATAAAGCGGATAGTATTTTTCCGTACACCGGAAACATTCAAATTAGAATGCCTGCTGATACAATCAATAGTATTTTAGTTCTTAAAGAGAATATAGAAATATCTATTCCAAATCAGTCAAGTGCTGCTTATTTTGATAAATATACTGCCGAAAATATTGAAGCAAGACCTTACGAATCTTTTTCAACGGGAGATAAAATAAAACGTTTAAACTACCCTATTCACACCGGAAGCATTTATGGTTTACCAACTAAAATAATTGCGCTTTTGGTCTGTCTTTTTGCCGCGACATTGCCTATTACAGGATTTTTGATCTGGTTGGGAAGAAAGAAAAAAAAGCAATAAATACCACTAACTAAGGAACCTATTTAAGGACAATTTCCTGTAATATAAATAGCAAATACATCTAACACCAAAGTTAATACTTTGGTGTTTTTTTTTGAATATATCTCATCTACTTAATTGCAAAAAACTTTCAAGAGATAATCTCCAGTTTACTTGCTTTACAGCTTTGTACAGTTCTGGAACATAACTGTACAAGGGGCGCACATCTATTTTTTCAAGAAGAACTTTCAACCAATCTTTGTAATCTCAAAAGGAAACAACGGCTGAAATTGAAATGAGAATTGGGAACTTAATTATTAAAATAACAGCCCTTGTTTCCTTAATGAAAATGAAAATATTGAAGTATTATAACAATCATTAAATGGAACAATTTCTTTACCCAACTCTTACCGCATTTTTTGCCGCTTTTATTACCTGGTTATTCTCGATGAGAAAATCACTAGCTCAAGACAGAGCTGCTGAACTTGACAATGCTGTTAGCGCAGTAAAATATTATCGTGACCTGCTTGACGATATTACTGCCCGATTAACGGCTGCAACCGAAACCATTAAAAAAATGGAAATACAACATAGAGAACTAATGGTAATCAACCAACAGTTAGTTGATGAGTTACAAAAATTCAAACAATTAAACGGAAAACAACAATGACACTAGCTCAAAAAACATTAGAAATTGCAACTGCACAAATTGGTGTAGAAGAAATTCCAAGATACAGCAACGCAGGCCCTGAAGTTGAAATTTATTTAAAAAGCGTAGGACTTACCAAAGGATATTCCTGGTGCATGGCTTTTATTTATTGGTGTGCTCAAAATGCATCGGTACAAACAAAATTAAAAAACCCTTTAAAGAAAACCGGAGGCGTATTAGATCAATACAATTCAAGTCCGCTTTTAGTAAAAACTATTCCACAGGCTGGTGACATCTTTATTCTGGATCTCGGTAAAGGTTTGGGACATACCGGAATAGTAGAAAAAGTAGAAAATAATATTATTTATACAATTGAAGGAAATACAAATGATACCGGAAGCCGTGAGGGTTATAAGGTTTGTAGACGCAAAAGAGATATCAAAACCATAAAAGGATTTCTAAGACTATAAGCCGGAAGTTATTACAAGTTAAATCCAACAAAATCAAATGAATAAAAATATAGAACGAATTGTTTTTTTGTTTTTTTTAGTCTTAGTTCTGGTTTCGTGCTCAGGCCCGAAACCGGTTCTAAGCGAAAACAAAATACATACCGTTACCATAAAAGAAATAGTACATGATACTGTTTTTAAGATACAAAAAGACAGTAGTTTATATGAAGCATTACTAGAATGTCAAAATGGGAAAGTAGTTTTTAAAAATGTTACTCAAGCCGAACCAGGGCGTAGCTTAAAAAGCCCAAAGGTTCGTCTTGAGAACAATAAACTAAATGTAGATTGCGAACTGAAAAAACAAAAGTTATATGCCTATTGGAAATCAAAACAAGTGAGAGATATTCAGGTTAGAACCATAAATACAACCAAGTTTATTAATTACTTAACTTTTTGGCAAAAAGTACAAATCTGGCTTGGAAGAATCTTTCTAATACTTCTACTCTATTACTGTGTCAGATTTGCCATTAAATTAAAAAAAACTATTTAAAATTAAAAATTATACTGACTAAAGCTAGTCTATAAAAAATCAAAAACATTTGAAAGAGATGATTCATTGTGGCCACAAGCAGGAGTGGAAAATGACAACATAAACCTCATCCTTTGTCCCTAACAACATTATTTCCAGGGACTATATATAAGATACTTTATATAGAGATTTATGAAAACGTAACTTTTACATCACTAATTCCGCTCCTGTAATCATCCGGCAAAAAAATATAACATCTGATATCGTCAAAGAATTACGTTTTTTAGAACTGATTTTGTAGAGGAAGTTCTAGAGAGTTTAGCAAAATGATGATTATCGAATTGCCGCTAATCAATATTGGCAAGCATTGGGGAGCTTTGCTTTTGGAGATTGCGGCATAGATGTTACTTAAAAAATAAAACTTATTATGGTTTATTGTTCCTGCAGGTTTTGCAACAGCAGTTGCCTCAGGAACAAAAACCAATTAAAAAACATCAAAATTTGCCTTGGAATTTATTGGAAGATTTACAATCAAACCATCAATATTATATAAAGATTGAAGTAATTAGATTCTTCAATTTTATTAGGAGTTATCTCAAAAATTTCATTTTAACATTTCAGGGTTATTCTTTAAAAAAAGTTTAACCCTTTTTTAATAAGAAAAGCAACATAATACAGAGCAAAAATGGTATACCAATTTTTATCAAATGTAGTTTTTTTGAAAAATGAGTTAAAAAACTGACAAGTCAAAAAATAATTAGCAATAATTAACTTTAAAAATAACAAATACTTAGCTTTTTCAAGCTAAAAAAAAAGCGGAAGATATCAGCGCTTTTACGGGAAACCTCAAGTTTTGAATTATTCCGATTCCGAATTTTACTTCTCAAACCTAAAAAACATAAACAATGCCTCCCAGAAAATTAGAGTATCTTAAATTGTTGCGTAAGTTATTTCTTGAAGGAAAAATTTGCATTGAGCTTTTAGAAGCTTTGCTAATTTGCGAAAAGGAATCACTTAACTGATTTAATTGATTTCTTTAAAGAAAGATTTTCAATTTCGTCAATGATGTTAAGCCCGTCCTCAATTTCTTTTGCGTTCAGGGCTTTATTCTCAGGAATTTGCGTTGTCAAAAATGTTATCTGATTTTTATAAAACTCTATTTGCTCGTTCTGAAATTGTAATTTCTCTTTTAGTAATTCATTTTCGGACCTTAACATTTTATAGTCTAAGGACTCCTCATCAATTGAGCGTTTATCTACTTTAATTTTAGATTTATGCTCATTACTTTTTTCTGACAAAAGAGAATCGAAACTTATTTCGAATACCTCGTGTAATTTAACTACAAAATCAAGTTTAGGCAATGTTCCTTTTCTGTAATTACGAATATTAGCTTCACTTGTACCCATCACTTTTGCAAAGGCACTATTGTTTCCTTTGTACTCTTTAATGGCTATATCATTAATCTTTTCACTTATAACACTCATAACTAACGTATTAAAAAATAATATCGAAAAATAATTCGAATTTATTTGTTTAATCGAAATAAGTTTCGATATTTGTTTCGAATTCAAAGGCAAAGTTACTAAAAATTAATGGAGCATATTATCAAAAATCAATGAAAAAACTAATAAAACAGCCTTGAGGAAGAACATAATACGCTGATTCTTACAAAAAAGAATCCTTTTCAATTATAGAAAACACTTAACCAATAATAAACAATTAAAAAATGACAAAACCTCAGATAGAAGCAAAAATTCAGGAATTAGAAACCTGGCTATTGGAAAACTTATATAGTCCTGAACGCAATTTAATAGAATCAGACCTAAAGAAATTAAGAACCGTATTATTAGATAGAAGTCATGAATAATATTGAAATAAAAAATCGAATTGCAGCACTTTATTTGTCACTCCAGTTTTGTACCGAAAAAATAAAAACATTTACTGTAGGCGAAAGAATTTGTATTAATCAGGAACGATTTCAATGGTTACATATACTCTCAGAACCAGAAGCAGATCCCAAACCAGTTTCTGCACTAATAGAAGCCAAAATACAGGAAGTAACAAGACTAATTGCTATTTATAACTATAAACCAACTAATCAGGATCCTTTTGATTACGAAAAACCAGAAACAGATTTATAAAATGGAATCAACTAACAACATCAGTACCATATTACTACTAGCTTTCCTGCTAATTATTACAAACCTCAAACCTATATTATTATTTCGTGAGTGGCTAAATTTTAAAATAAATACAACATTTAAACAATATAAAAATGAGCGTAAGGATAAAACCGATTACAGATCATAAAAGCTACGAAATAAATGGCCGAACCATCTCTAAAGATCCACAAGGAAACTGGGTATACAGCTGTAATTTATCACTTAAAGAACTTCAGGCTTTTATTCAGTATGAAACTATAGTTATTAAGAATTCCCGATTTAAAAAACATACAAAAGCAACTTATAAAGGTTAATTATTGCTTTAAGTGATTATATCATTTCTGAGATAAAATTAAATCTTCGCTTCCCCCTATTTACATTCATTATTAAATGATTACATCATTTAATACCGCAAATTGTTTCAAAGATTCTTTAAAACAATCAAGGACAACTATGCCTAAAAACTAAATACTAATTCAACTATATTATTTATTCTTAAATCTTATGTCAATATCAACCAACAGAAGCCTGGGCACACAAAGGAACAAATTATTGCGCTACAAACTTATTAAAGATCTGTATTATAAACACAAAACCGAAGATATTCCTACTACTGTAGTTTGGCGAAAATATATTTGTCCCGTCTACCCTATTTCCCGCACAACTCTTTATGAAATCTTGTGTACTTCTGTAACTATTGAATTAAAAAAGGTAGAAGATGCCATCAATAAACAAACTAAACTTTGATAAACAAATCTTTTAAATAGTTACAGATACGAATCACTATTGATGATTTCAGGAATAAACTATAGTTTACTTGCTTTACAACTTTGTATAGTATAAGAACACATGAGTACAAGTGCCTTGCATCTATTTTTTTAACAGCAACTTTCGGTCAATCTTTGCTGTCTCAATGGGAAACAACTGCTAGCTAACAAGCAGAGAATACCACTCTCCTCCCTGTAAACTTCAAAATATACAATATGACCAGAAATCTAAAACGAATTGTTTTTTTGTTTTTCTTAGTCTTAGTTCTGGTTTCGTGCTCAAGCCCGAAACCGGTTCTAAGCGAAGACAAAACCAAGACAATCACCATCAAAGAAACGCTTCACGATACTGTTTTTAAAATCGAAAAAGACAGCAGCTCATTCAGAGCATTACTAGCATGCCAGAGCGGGAAAATCATCATACAAAATGTTACTCAAGCCGAACCGGGGCGTAGCTTAAAAAGCCCAAAGGTTCGCCTTGATAACAATAAGCTAATGGTAGATTGTCAGCTGGAAGAACAAAAGCTGTATGCCCATTGGAAATCTCAACAAATAAAAGAGGTCGAAGTAAAAACAATCAATACTACAAAATTTGTTAATCAACTCTCCTTTTGGCAAAAAGTGCAGATATGGTTGGGGAGGATTTTTTTACTGGTGTTGGTTTATTATTGTTTAAGATTTATATCAAAATTCTATAGGTTATTTTAACAAGTGGATAATTATATAAAAGTGGTCATTTTTTTGGTTATTGTTATTAAATTAGCATAAGAAAGTTTTCTATGATTTTAGAATCAAAGCTTTTTAATAATACCTGTCCCAACCATTTTAACATACCACACCTACTATGAAACAGTTAGCAATCCTCTTTTTTGCATTATCATCATTTTACATCTCAGCACAAGAAAATGCAACGCCGGCAATAAAAATATATCTGGAAGATGCCAAAACAGGGAAAAATATTGACGATGCAAAAGTAACTCTTGAAGGTTTTGAAATCCCTGCGATTACAGCAGACTACAATAAGAAAAACCATTATTACTATTTTAAAAACAAAGACAACAACAACTACACAATTATATATGTAGATCATAAAAATAATGAACCACAAGTTCTTAAAACAAAAAAAATTCCTGCTCAAGTCAATTTAAAATTATTTAGAAAAGGAATAACTGTTGAAACAAGAACAGAATACATTAAAACTTGGAAAAAAGATAGTATTGATAATAGACAGATAGAAGATTCCGTAATCAATATTATACACAAAACAGTATCTACATTAGACCATCATAAAATACTAATATTATTGAAAAATTCATCTAATTTGACTTATTCCGAAATTAGAGCTAAAATAGATTCTTTAGTAGTGCCATATGGATTAGAATATATTGATGACCTCGTTCCCAAAATGTACTTTATTAAATTATATGGTTTAGAGAATTGTTCTTCCCTGATAGGTGAAAATTCAATTATTTGTAATATTGATGAAAACAAATCTTTAAAAAATTTCTTTAAAGAAAATATAGATCGTATAAGTTTTCTAGGAACCACAATTTGCGGTAGCGAGGATACAATTATTGATTTTTTCAGCGAAAATGATCCGCCATACAATAATCAATACGATTGGAAAAAGAATTGTTATGTTTTACCATATAGAAAAAAAAAACAAAAAAACTTTTAGAATAGAAAATGATCCAGTATTAAACAATATTAACAAAAAAACCACTCAACTCGAGTTTGGCAAAATTAAGTATAATAAGTTTGATATCTATGAGCATGATTTGATCAACGACTATCAATCCACAAAGCAAATAAAAGATTTTGATAAAAAATTAACTTCAGAAATTGAGGGGTTAGATTCCAAAATAATGAATTATAGATTTTTAAGCAAATATGATAATGATTATTCTCGAATCTTACTTATGGATTATAACATAAAAAACGTATATCTAGATAATTACAATTTAAATACACCAAGATATCTTGGTGCGCCAGTAAATTCTCAAATCAACTCTAGTTGGAAACATTCTTTTATACTTGATGAAGAATTATTTTACCCACAAAAACAAACAACAGATTTTAACAACAAAAAACAATGTAACCTTCAAAGAAATATAGGTTACACCTTTTTATTTGAATAAAAATTTTAAACATTATGAGAAATTGGCATCACAAAATTATTAAATTACCACAAGCAATTGCTAAAATATCACAGCGTACACCAATCAAAATTGGGGTTATGGAAGGGGATATAGAATATAAAATGTTAAATAATCCTGATATCTTTGGATTTAACTATCAAGCCCTAAATGAAGGATTACAAGATTCTAGTATCAAAAAAGTTATACATTTTATTCCTTCCAGTCCCGTAAGACCATCTTTAACTTTTCTAAATTCAAGTTCACATGCAACTTCGGTTGCGGGTGTAATTGCTGCAAATGATGCCCCAACCTTACCTATAAAAGGTGTCTTACCTGATAGTTCTATTTTTAATTTTAGAAATAATGTACTTAATTTTTTAGTTAATTCTGGTATAGAATGGAACTTATATGAAAACAATCGTATAGCACTTAATAGTCGTGATACAAGTTTAGATTTAGAAAACTCGAAACTAGGTATAGTTCAATATTCTTTTGATACAACTTTTACGGCAGAACAAGCAAGAGTTCCCGTGATAAATTCAAGTATTGCCTATAATGAAGGTCTTTGGAATAGACCAAGGAATGCTGACGAAAAAAGCGTAAGAAACACAACAAAACATTTATTTAATACAATTAAGGCTTACAGCAATGATGGAAGAGGAACTTTAATTTGTCTTGCCGCAGGAAATAATAACGTTAATACTACATCTGAACAATATTTATCAAATTATAATTATCCTTTTATCATTGCTTCTTCTTGTCTAACAAATGGAACTACTATTTCAAATTCTTCAGAAATTAGAGCCGGTTATAGTTCCTATGGAGACCAAGTCGATATATCTGCTCCGTCTAGTGGAAGATTTGACTTACAAAGTCCTCCTCAATTAATTAAACGAAGAATTTTCACCACAACAAATAAATTTTGCGGCGACATAGGCACAGATAGTGAAGTATATAACTACAATGTTACCTCAACGGTGGGAAATAATAAGATTACGTTAGATATAATTAATGGATTATTTGCAGGAAACTGTTTAGAATTAGGAAATCCATCTACCGATCAGCACGATATTATGGTTATTAAAGATATCGATCGGATAAATAAAATCGTAACATTTACTGAAGATAGATATTTTACCTTAGGATTAAATTTAATAGGTGCAATTGTTAGAGTACCTGTTCTTAAAAATTCAGGCAATATTAATGGTAATACAATAACATTGAATAGCCCCAAAGGAATGGGGTATGTCGGCCAGAAAATATACATTGGTGATAATCAAACGGGACATTTTGCATCAATTAGCAGTGTAATTAATTCTACTACTTTTCAATTTAATCCTCAGATCCCATCAAATATAACCCTACCAGTAAATTATGATATTATACCTGATCAAACCGTATTAAACATTTCAAACCATATTATTGACCCTAGTGATTCTTCCAATTACATATTTAGTATAAATCCAACTGACTCCAGTAAGCTAATCTGTGTATTTAAAGGGGGACTAATGTTACTTATTGGAACATACAATGATGGTTCAAATACCCCATTTGATGTTGAATTACAGGCACACATTAACAACATTGATTTAGTCGCTAATAAAATTACGATTGAAAAAATAAATCTTCAAAATATAAACATACGAGAAATTAAAACTATTGGGTATGGCAGTTATACCTCAAGTTTTGGAGGCACATCATCTGCATCTCCTCTATTGGCAGGAGTCGCTGGATTATTACTCCAAGCCAATGCAAATTTAAATGTTCTTGAATTAAAACATATTTTAAAAGAAAAAGCTGAGAAAATAGGTACCAGATCGTATTCGATTCAAAATAATAATTCTAAGAAAAACTATGGATATAGTGTAAATACAGATTTAGGTGCCGGAAGAGTAAATGCAGAAGAATCAGTACAATTAGCATTGGACTGGCATGATCCCGCAAAATCTCAAACTACCCTAAAACCAAGAATGGAAATTGCAGATAGATTAACGGGGTTAGGCGTATGGGTCAAACCATTAGGAGATAGTTCTTCAAATATTCCTACTGTAAATCAACCACTCAACGCCATAAATACATTGGCAGATCAAAAAATTTATGTTAAGGTCATAAATACCGGTAATAGAAAAAGTTTTAAAGAATGTGATTTAAGAGTTTTTGTTGCTTTTACAGATGATCCTAATCCAGCTTTCCCTTTTCCAAATAGTTGGTATGACCAAGAATTTGTAAAACTTTTATCAGTTCTAGAAATTCCAATAATTCCTGCTGGTGGTTCTGAAACACTAGAAATAGAATGGAAAGATATAGCTGCAAAATGGAATATCTGGAATAAAATTGATACAACTACTGGTAGAAGGAAAAAAGCATACCTATTAGCTCATATAGCACCTTTTGATGGTGTTTCTACTGATGTAAGTACCTCCAATATTAAGCTTAATAAACAACTTATTTGTAAACAACTTAAAGTTGAACATAATGGTGTTACCGACGAAACGGCATTTATTCCAGGCAATAAATTGGATATTAGTGTGGATTCTCAACTAATTGAAAAAAAATTTAGTTTGATAATGGAAAATGTTCTTACTGCTGATATAACTAAATTCAAAATAAAAGCTTCAAAAAAACATAACGATCCTGCACAAACTATCGAGGAAATTTTTTACAAAAAAACAGGAGATACTTGGGCTTTAGAGCCAGGCTCAACTGGGAATTGGATTACTTTTGATGTCCCAATAGAAACAGAAGGAGATTATGCTGAAAATACAAATATTAAGTTTCCACATACTATAAATGTGAATAATAATGAACTTGAAATCAAATTAGAAATAGTAAATATTTAATACCATGCCAATAGAACCATTTGATTTTACCTATAGCTTGACCTCTCAAAGTGTACAAAATGAAACACTAAACGCTTTAGGTAAAAATAGAATTAAAGAATATGAACCTAAATCTTATTTCTTTACAGAATCAACTTTAACAGCACAAGCCAATTCGCAAGGAGCTTACGGGCCTGTTGATGAAAACAAATTCAACATTACGACCCAGTTTCAGTTGGCTGATAAAAAAGCCTATGCAGTTACTAGTGGTCAGGTATTGATTGTACCTCAAACTGGTACAGGAAATGAAACAAAAGTAAATATTTTTATTAAACCACTTAAAAATGTTGATGTAGGTGTCCCTATTAAATATTATGTATATAGAGGTTTAAAAAAAGAGTTGTTTGTTGATTCTAATAACAATATAATATCTAAAAATACCTCTAATACTCCTTTCATGGCTAAGGTATGGACAGATCTTATTAATCATAATAAATTAACAGAGCCATTACCTCAAATACCTGCAAGTTTATTTGGTTATACTACCACTGAAACCAATACAAATAGTTTAGATGCGAAGTTTTTTAATACTTATACTAGTGCTTCTACTGATGAGAATAAAGTATATAATCTCGCTATAGTAGAAGCCGGACAATATTTTGGAGATTTTAAAGATGATAAAGGAGGATTTGAAATTGTTTTGAATGACGGATTCTACTATCAGCAAAAATCAGATACCGGTTTTCAATTTGATCTTACTTATGCAAAATCAGAAAAAATAGTTTTAGATATTGCAGACATCGCTGACAAACCAAATGTTGCTGAAAAAATTTATAGAGAAAATGTTCAAAAGTTTCTTGACCCAGCTGCATTTTATGGTGCTCATATCACCGAAAAAGAAAAAGGGCAAATCAAGGTTGTAGACAATGCTACTAAATATGCTACTAAGGCTGATATTTACAATAACATTGTGAATAAATTTTATAACAAGCATAAGTGCTATATTTATATTCAAGATAATAAGGGCAGATCGTTCAATTTTGATGAAGCTTTGGGGACAGAACCTTTAAAGATTGGTGTTTCAGAGGTTGTACTACCTAGTTTATACAAAACCGATGGATGGCCTATTATTATCAACGAATTTGAACAAACCCATACAGCTGACGAGAATGGCAATAAAAAAAGTATTAACAACTTATCATTTCAATTAAAATTTAAAACGGTAAATAAAAATGCTTCTTTATACAATACATATGGCAACAATAGTTCTGAAGCTATTGATGGGAATTTTTTAGGTAATAAAGCTCTTATTAATGAAGAAAACATTGCTGCTCAGAAATACACTAATATCATTAATTATAAACTAACAAACAATTATAATCTTGGAAGTAGTTCACTAGTCACAAAAAGCATTGCTAGTTTTATTTATGCAAATCTTTTTGAAAAAGAAGAAGAAAATGAATCTATAAATAATTTATTTGGACCTATAACTATTAAACCCATTGCTACAACGGTATTATTAGACCCTACTGGTTTAGTTGAAAAAGTAAAACTTTATAAAAACGTACTAGAAAAAAAAGGAGATATAACTAATAGCTATAATTTAAGTACCTTTTATGAAAAAAATGTAAACAATATTAATAGACTTTTTATTTTAAAAAAAACAGATTCTTCTGATAGTGCACAAAAAATTGAACTAAATAATTTAAATACAGTTGCTGATTACAGGCATATTCAATCTAATGAACAATATTCTGATTTTGTATTTGGAAGTATTTATAACAAAGTTATTAAAGGGGTTTTTCATGATGACGAAAAAAATATCTATGTAAATTCATTACAACTTATAAACTTTGAAAACGAAGGGAATGTTACTAGTCAAAAAATGATTGGCTTACAAAATGAAGATTTTAATAAATTAATTTATAATAATCTTGAAGAAAACACTTCTAACCATATTCCTGAAAATGCGACAAATATTTTTTTCCATATAGATATGGAAAATGTTCTAATAACTGACAGATATAAAAGATATAAAATAGGAGTTACCTATGAAACTCCTCAGATATTTGGTAATGTCGATATATCAACAAAATATCCAGACCCTTTAAATGAAGTATATATTTATACTGTTGATGATCATTTCTTTTACACTTATAATTATTCATTAAATTTTAAATATAGCGAAAAATTCACAACTTATAATTTTGTCAATTTCAGACCAAAAGCAAACTATATAGAAGGGGTTGGGTTTGATTGGATGCGTATAGGTGATAATGGAGAGCCAAGTTATAAAGATACTATTTTAACCGGTTATGAAGAAAGGTCCTGGACTGGCTTTGGTTGGAATACCGAGTTTGATAATTCTGCAGAAGCTTATGAAGCACTTAAAAAAGAATATATACATATATGTACGGGAAGAGGAATTACGGTTAATTATGATAATGATTATTTTGTTCCTTATCTAAATATATATCCAGAAATGGCCGATGAAAGTCCTCTTGTTCTTTCAGAGATTAATTTAAACGCAAAAATTAGAAATCATTTTAACGAAACTGAAGCGCTTAAATTTACTTTAGAATATGATCAATCGTTATTTACAATTACTCATGATCCTTTTCCTACTAGTATTGGAAATCATGATATCGATTTTAACGTCAAGTGCCTTAAAGAATTTAATGTAGATCAAATTATAAAAGTTATTGCTTATACTCAAGGAGAAAATGGTTTTATAAATCAAAATATTGCAGGTCTTATAAAAGTATGCAAAAATAGTAAACAAACAGATCGAAAAACATTAAAGATCATCTTGGTTAAGGTAAAAACAAATAAATTCAATGACCCGAATAGTTCAGGGGAAGTAGGTACATTTGGTAATTCTGAAGAAAACGTTAACGAAATAATAAACTTACAAAAACTCTTAAATCAAAATCTAATTTATGGAGAAATTGAGGGGCCTATAGAATTAGATTTAACAAATGATTCTTTGTTTCATATAGGCAGTGAGTATATCGATACAGATGGTAAGATGCATGGTGTTGTTGATCCTTTTAATATACTTGATCCTCTAAACAATGAAATAAATGATGTGAAACAAGATTATCTAAAGCTTAAACTTTATAATGATAAAATAGACAATCAAAAATATAAAAATTATTTCGTTATTTTTTCATTTGATATTATAGGAAAAGGTAGTGATGGTTTACAAATTGTTGGCAATGCACAAGCAATAGGTAAACGTTCTGTTTGCCTATATGCAGGAAGAAATAATGTTACATTATCTCATGAAGTATTACATGGTATAGGACTATTTCATTCCCATCACACTGCAGCTATCGACAATCCAGATCATAAATATGTTTTCCCAAATGCTAATGATTTATCGCCAAGTAATAAACCAAAAGCTACTGATAACATTATGAGTTACAATAAAGATCTACGAAAAAGCACTTGGCAATGGCAATGGAAAATTACTCATAACAATTTAATTTCTAAATAAAATGAATAGAATAATTATTATAATTACAATATTTTGCATCTTATCATGTAATGATAAAAAAATAACTTATCCTGAAAAAATTAATAGAAAGACTCTGGAAAAATTTGATTTAAAAAAATTCAATGATAACAAAAAAGATAGTACTTATGAATATCTTGTAAAAGATACTATTATCAAATTATATGAAGAAAAAAACCATTACAAAAAAGAACTTATCACTGATAATCAGAGCCTTAAACATACTTTTATTTATAGTAAAACCACTAATTCATTGGTAAAGGAATTTTGTTCTTTTTACGGAATGCCAATTGGTATTTGGACAAGCTATGATGAAAAAGGTATTTTAATAAATTGGAAAAACTATGATGAAGGATTTGATTTTACATTAAAAAATTTAATTGCAATGCTCAAAAAAGATCTGCAAATTGATTTAATTAATGATAATAATTATCAATCATTAATAATAAATAGGTCTTCTTATAAGCAATTCTATTTCATAAATGCTAATTGCTATTTAATAGAAATATCTACAACAGCAGGAACTAGAACAATAAAAATTGATGGTAAAACAGGAGTAGTTTTAGATGATGTAACATCCTTTATTGAAGAATAATTTTTTCTGCCATTTTTTTGGAATTCACAATTTCAAAATACTTCTACAATCTTTAAATAGCATTGAGTGCTCTCCACACTGGCACAAGTATCTTGCTTCTAACTAAAAAAAGAGAAGCAATTAAATGTTATTCTTTATTCATTATCTAAATTCTCAGATAACCTCACACTGCATAAAAAAATAAGCCTCATGAGGAACTTGTTTTTACAAGTTCCTTAGGCTTTTATCTAAAAGTCCGCATAAGGAACTAAACAGTCACAATAATAAAAAAGCAAGTAAAAAAATGCTTTACTTCTCTAAAGTTCCTTTAATGAGAAACAAAAAAATACTAGGCAAAAATAATATTCATTAAATTCCAAGCTGGTACAATTGTCATAAAACTTTTCTAGAAAGTATTTAAATAATAATCCCAGGCAAATACAATTCCCCCATAAAGAAACTTATACTACAAGTTACCTTAGCTTTCAATTGGATTATTTGAAATCCAAAAATCATCCCCTACTGAATCTTTTCTAACTCTTCGTTTTTAATTAGGCGCCAGTTCCTTTTTTGATATCGCAAAAACTAGTCTATACTTCAAAAACGCATGAACAGTGACTTTACAAGTCCTTACAACTACTTTACATAGTTGTACAGGAAGCGAACAACTGTTTTTTTTCTACTCAAAAATCGATCAAATTTGCTAAGAACAAACCGATATACATTGGTTTAAAGGGTTCGTTTTGTTTGATTTTTTGGTCAGAGCAAATAGGAAAAGGAAGAACATTCTCTATTAAAACATTATGAGAAAATTTAATTACATCATCTTTTAAATGAAACATAAAACTAATTGCCCTTTTCCTTAAAAAAGGAAAAACATTAAATAGAATTAACAGGAAATCGATACCATTTTACAAGCTTATAAAAAGTAAAATTTTGATTAGTGTTTTTTTAATTCTAGCAACAAAAAATTAAATAATAATTTGAATTAAACAATAATAAAAATGCCAACACCTACCACTCAAAAATATTACCCTTCGTTGTCGACTGTAGTAAGTTTGGATGATTTTCCAGATTCTTTAGGGTTCATAAAAGATGGAATTAAACTACTATTTGACAAAATCTATATCAAAGATTTTCAAGCAAATATTAGTCCAAGAGGAGAATCTGGCTTCTATGGCTTGTCAATCGTTTCAAACCAAAGACTACAGTTTCAGATTCCAGGAACAGAAATGTTTTTAATTCTTAATCCTGACAGTACAGATTCAACAATATCATCGTTCCCTGTTACTGTAGAGTATCAGTGGCTGGTTCTATCTTATTTAAGAAGTTTCAATCTTCAAAGTTTTTCTTATTCTGCCAAAGATTTTTTTGAACTTGGATTACAAATTTTAAATGTATCAGAAGAAGAGGTTGTAACATTAATCATTAATAATTTTGTTACTCCAAAAAGTGATAATCTAACAAAAGTTGAACAGTTTGTCAATGATATTAATACTGAATTTGGTTTAACTATCCCTGTTCCTGCTTCAAATAATAAATCCAGAGAATTGGTTTTAGCCATTAAAAACCAATTTAGTGATGAAGCTTCAATTGCTGCATTTTTATTGTATCTTTTGGATGAATCGAGCATTGAAAATTCTATTAAAAATGTAAAAAGTTTCTTCAAAAGCTTGATTCCTGAGGATATTGACAGCTACGTCAAAAATATCATTACTCCAAAGGCAAGAGTAACATTACAGTTGAGTGCCGCTATAGAGTTTCCAAATTCATATTTGAAACCCGTAACTATAAATGGAACTCCTTATACTGATCCTGCAAATCCAAATCCTAAAACACAATTTAGATTTGCACAAGCTTTACTTTCTGCTGATACTCAAGGCGGAATTGGATATCAATTTGAATTAGGGGGATCTTTAAGTCCTTCTAAATATGCAATGATCGGTAATACCGGAATGATCCTTGAATTAGACACTTTAAAACTCGATTTAAGTAAAAAAACAAATATTCCTGAAGCTACTGCAGATGGCAGGCCTGATGATTTTATTGGAGTATACGCCCGTGCTGTATCGGTAACTTTACCTGCAAAATGGTTTCATGATTATGAGAAAGAAGGCCAAGGAAGTACAACTACAACACTAAGAATTGGAGCATCTGATTTATTGATTGGAACCGGTGGGCTTTCTGGAGATATTTATCTGGAAACAGTTCCTGTAACTACTGGTGTTTTTAGTTATTTTGGTGATAAATTCGATTTTCATTACCCACTTACAATGTTCAAAAAGAATGAGGTAACTGATGTTGTAGAAATAAAAACAATTGCAAATTATGACGAATTACTTGTTTATTTACAACAGTTAAATGCTGTCAGTAGTTTGCCATATCCTTTTAATTATCCTTTAACATTAACAACTAAATCTACATTAGTATCTTCATCTGTTACTCCATCTACTGTTTATACTTTTAAGAACGCAAAAGATTATCAAGCATTTCTATCGAAGCTTGAAGATAAGAATACACTCTGGAAAAAAATTGGTTCCCCTAGTCGTGGTTTTGAAATTGGCTTCAATAAATTTGATATTTCTTTCAAACAAAACAAGGTCATTGGATCAAACATTAAAGGGCAATTAATTATAAACAAATTAAAAAACCCAGACGGAAGCTCTTTCCATGCGACACTTGAAGGACATCTCTATGATGATGGTGACTTTAATTTAACAGCTTCTTTTGACAAAGCAAGTGAGCCTAAAGCCTCTCTGTTTGGTCTTGTAAACTTCGATTTTCATAGTTTTGAACTTGGAAAAGAAGATGATGATTATTACATAGGAACTTCTTGTTATGTGTCTTTTCCTGAAGATACATTAATTTACAGATTAGCAAAAGGTCAGGGTTTTGAGGTTGAAAAACTTCGTGTTTACAGTGATGGAAGTATTGAAGTTGAAGGAGGCTCTATACCTATTCCTGTTAGTTTACCAATAGATCTTGGACCAGTTCAGATGGCGGCAACCAATATCAATTTTGGTTCAACTCAAATTAATGGGAAAAAATATAATTTTTGGGGATTTGATGGTTCTATCAGTGTCAATCCGTTAGGATTAGATGCTCGTGGTGAAGGTATTAAATATTACTATTCTACAGAAGAAGGTTTTAAAGATTCTTTCATCAGAATTCAGACTATCGAAGTCGATTTGATTATTCCCGGAACAGCGACACAAGAATCAGCTATGGCCATTATTCATGGTATGATTTCGCTTCCTGAGCCAGGAAAATCTAAAGAATTCATGGGTGAAGTTTCTTTAAAATTACCAAAGGCTAAAATTACAGGAAGCGTTGGGATGCGTTTTGCTCCTAAATATCCAGCTTTTTTAGTTGATGCGAGTATTGAATTACCTACCGGTATTCCGCTTGGATTTGTTTCGATCACTGGTTTCAGAGGTTTATTAGGATTTAGATATGTGGCTACCAAAAAAGCAGCCGGATTAACGGTAGATGATTCCTGGTACGAATATTATAAACACCCAAAAGCAGGGATCAACATTAGAAAATTCAGTGGTCCTCCAGACTCTTTACAATATGATTCACCATTTTCTATTGGAGCAGGTGCAACTTTTGAAACTACAGGAGGAAGTATATTAACACTTCGAGCAATGTTGTTGCTTTCTCTTCCAACATTATTCTATATTGAGGCAGGATTAAGCGTTCTTGGTGACCGATTAGGACCTATTGAGAAAGATCAAAGTACACCTCCGTTTTTCGCAATGGTTGCCTTTGGAGATGATTCATTAGAGTTGGCTGCCGGAGCAGATTTTCAAATGCCTGCAGCTGGTGGAGAAATCATAAGGGTACATGCTTTATTAGAAGCTGGGTTTTTCTTTAAAAATCAGAAGCCCTGGTACATTAATATCGGATCTAAAAAAGACCCGATTACAGCCAGGATCTTAACCTTATTTACGGCTAAGGCATTTATTATGTTATCGGCTCAGGGAATTGAGGCTGGTGCCAGATTAGACTTTAAACTAGAGAAAAACTTCGGGCCTGCAAAAGTCAAATTATGGGCTTATTTAGAAATGGGTGGGAAAATTTCATTCAAAGGTCCTCAAATGGGTGGTTATATTGCTGCTGGTGGAGGTATTCAGATTAAAATCTGGATCATCAATATTGAAATTGTTTTAGACACCATATTCTCTGTAGAATCCTTTAAACCATTCCTGATTTATGCTAAACTAGAATTAAGTGTACGTATCAAAATTGGTTTTATAAGAGTTCGTAAAAACTTCTTAATTGAACTTCAATGGGATATTAACAGAATTGTAGACCGTACGCCATACAGCCCGCTTCCAAAAGGAACATACGGTGATGGTAAGGATGACAGAACAGCTGATTCTGTAAAAGGGGTACACATGCTTACAAATGAAGCTTTTTTACTTAATTATTTTAATGAAATGCCTGCCAATGCAACTGCAATTTCTAAAATAATTCCTTTAGATACATACATCGATATTAAAATGGCCAAAGGATTATTACCAAATACCAGCCTTTCTAAAATAATTGGTGGATATACTGCCGATGCGAAAAATTATACCGATATAAAACCACCAGAGGCTACATCTAAAGCAGGTAGAAAACTTCGTCAGGTAAAACATGAATATTCAATTGAATCTATTGGATTAAACTCGTGGAATAGCACTACAAATCAATGGGAGCGTTACCACCCATTTGAAGCTGTTGTACCGGGAGGCACTTCAAGAGATCTTGTAAAAGATTTACCTTGGGCACAATGGCAAAAAGTAATTGATCAATACGATAGTATTCGTGTATTGGCAACCAATCCGTTTTCATATTTAAGTGCGGGAGAACCTGGCTGGCATGTTCCAGAACAATTCGGAATCACTCCTTCTAAGTTATTCTGTGTATCAGATAAAATTGAACCGGAGTCTGTTAATTTCTTAAACAAAAGAATTGGAAAACGTTATTATGTACCAACTCAATATGAAGCAGATAAAATTAACGGATTGTTCTTTAAACTTGTTGGTGAAGCTCCTGAAATTGTAGATGGCCAACTTGTAAATGGAGATTTTATGAGTATTTCTGCCGAAAGAAATCCTTTTGGCTTTAGGAGATCTCTTTCGTTCAAAAACTATGATAAACTGGAAATTATTTTCCCTGAGTCTGCGATTGATCCAACTTTAAAACTTACAACTCATGCAAAAACCGTAAAAGTTAGCGCGTATACATCTGTTTTCGCAAAAGGTGATAAATTGGCTCATTATGAATTAGTCCAAATCAGTAAAACTCCTGGTTCACCAGTTTCAGATCAAGTAATTTATACTAAAGCTGAACTAGCTGCTGCTATAACTTTATACGACAATAAAACTGATGTTTCATTAAAAAATAAAATCGATAAAATTATAATTAGCCCAGTTGCAGCAAATGCTGAAGCTATTTTGGAAGTTAGAAATAAAATCGCTGCCTTATTTAATGATACTTATACTTCAACTAATGGTGAATTCATTATGTCTGAACCTAGTAATTTGGTTGAATATGATCGTTTGTTGGCACTATTGGCACAATTAAAAGCTGATGCTGGTAATGATAATCCAACTGGAGTTGTACAGCCATTGACTTTCACACGCTTTTATGGATATAACGGAAGAGCTCTTTATGAGTTTGATAAGCTTTTCAAATATAATGACACTTATTTAATTTCATTTCATCCAAAGCCAAATACTACTGTTATTGCACAAATTGATGCTAAAGGAAATCTGTTGAGAGAGCGTTTATTGAATGGTTTAGTGACATCGATGCAAGTTGTAAATGATAATTTATTAATTACTCAAGCTTTAAATGCTACTCAGTGTAAAGGAATTGGAGAAGCAATCATCGATGATACTTTTGTAGTGGGCTGCGTAAACCCTGCTGCAACAACTGCCATTATTGAACTTGATTCTGAATTAAACAAAACTTTCGGAATGCAATATATGAATACCTATTCTACAGGTTTCAATAAATTGCTTCCACTGTTAAACAATGAATTGCTTTGGATTAATACTCTGGCAACTGATACTCAAATTAACTGGGTTAACGGTACAGATCGTTCTATTCTTAGTGGCATAAAAATCGACGAAGTGGCTATTAAAGTTCTTCAACATAATGCTACTGATTTTAGCCTGATTACAAAAAATAAAAAAATCGTTAGTTTTAGTATTGATGCAAGTACTCAAGCAATTACGGTAAGGGATACAAAATTAGTTTCTGAATCTTCAATTTCTGAAATTACAGATGCAGTAATCGCAAATGGCAAAGTCTTACTTACCGTTAAAATGACAAACCAAAAATTTGGATTAGCTCAACTTAACGGAACGAACATTACTATTGTTAAAAACGACATCATTTTTGATTCTGCGGTTTATTTATCTAATAACACTTTGACTGACAATTCGGTTATTGCATACAATGAAAAATACCTGTTTGTGTTTAATACTTCATTAGAACTTACAAGGCTAATTGAAAGAGGAAGTGCAGACGATAATGCATCTATTATTAACATTCAAAACGCACCTTCGGTAAATGAAATCTTAATGCTTTCTTCTAAAACGAATGAAAAAGGAGTTTACTTCTCATTGTTTAATGATCAGTTTGATAATTGTTCTTTACATCCGGCAACAACTGTTTCGGTTGTGTCGTCTGCATCTGCTCTGACAAGTTCGACTGTAAATCGTACAGACTTAGGCACTATTATTAAATTTGAGTATAAAGGAGGAACAAAATCTTCAAAATTATTGACGATCAATAGTATTATTTGTTCATCTGGAGGAAATCCAGACGATGATAATGAAGTAGATTACACTACTTATATTCAACAAATTGAGTGGTTAACCAAAGAAAGTGCTATGCACAATTCAACCATTCCAGGTTCTGAAGCTGTAGCTGAGGATAATAAAGCAATGGAAGCTGCTATTCAAAATACAGTTCAGCCTATTTGGAGACCAAATACAACGTATTGCTTAGATTTTACCTTAACGGATAAAGTCGATAATAAAGATACCACTCAGTTTAATTACTATTATGGTTTCAAAACATTAGGACCTGTGGGGCACTACCCTGTTCCTGATCCAGTGGTTCCTGCCGGTCAACTGGCACCTGCTAAAAATGAATTAACAGAATTATCAAAATCACCTTTGACTTCGTTAAGACAATATTTAGATTACAACCGCTCGTACCCTAATGCTGATGGAAGTTTATTACTATCTAAACCTTCATTCTACGGGAATAAAGAATGCAAAGTGTCGTTGTTTTTTGCAAAACCATACGTGTATCACATGCTTAAAGATTGGGAAGACTATGGAACTGGTAGACCAAAAATTGAAGGTGTATTAAATCTTATTATCAAAGATCCTTTAAATGATGTTCTAATTCCATATCCACTACTAGCAGAAACAACAACATATCCTAAAGCAGAAGCAGATAATGCGGCATGGGTTGATGATAATGACCCAAGAATTCCTTTAAATATTCAAATGTTACAAAACATGATTAAAGGAAGTACTGACCTGAGATGTACAATTACAATTGGAAGTGCTCTAAAACCAAAATCATATGGATATGAAGTAAAATTAACAGATTTAAAACCTTCAAAATTATATACCATTTTAGTTAAAAACTTTTTTGATGATAATAAAGATGGAACTAAAACCGAGAACGAAAATGTATTAGTACATCAATTTGGATTTCAAACATCGCGTTACAAAAACTTTGCAGAACAAGTACACAGTTATGTAATTGAAGAGAAAGATCAATTGGGCGCTGTAATTAATTCAAGAAAGGCATTATTCGATGTTAAACTTAGTTTAGTTCCCGATCAAATTCAGGCTTTATCTGATGTTGTTGCCGGAGTATCAACAAATGCGTTAAGTAATGCAATTGCATTGAAGTACCAACATTCATTTGATCGTGCAATCGAGGGTATTTTAAAATTATCACCTCTTGATCCTGCGCAAAGAACTGAAGTCAATCGTATTATCGATACAACTACAGGTGATGTCGTAGCTCTTTTAATTCGTAATCCGGAACCTTTTAATATTCCTAAAATTCCATTAGACGAAATCAAGGATTCTATCTCGATAGTTGGCGGCACCGGATATACTGTACTGCATTCTAAAGATTATTCTCAGGCCTTAATTATGCATACCAGTAAAAAAATCACAGAAACTAATTTGAACGTTCAATTTGATTATAGAATGTGGAATACTCAAGGCAGTACTCCATTGACAGTTTCTGCTGACAAACAAATATTGCCAATAGCATTAGAATTACAAAATATAAATCTTTAAAAAACAATAAAAATGAGTTCTATAAATCTACAAGAAAGTCAACTCTCGGGCTGCGAAACATACGTAGCAATCGTTGTTGATGAGTCGGGTTCGATAAACGCAACCGAAGCTCAGCAAATACGAAGCGGGCTAACTTCATTTATCAATTCTCAAGCTCAGAGTAACATAACACTTTCATTAATCGGAATGTCTGATAATGATGATACTTTAAGATCTGATAATGTTATTCAAAAAAGAATTTCAAGTAATCAAACTGAATTTTTAACCTGGATCAATTTATTTGGTTCAGGCAGAGCTAACAAACAATCTGATCACTGGGCATCTGGTTTAAAAGCTGTAAACAATTTATCTGTAACTCCGGATATTATTGTTATAGTTACAGATGGTATGCAGGTAAACAATTCTGATGCACTTAAAAATTTATATGGAGATTTAAATCTAAATTCGCAAATTTTTGTATACGGTGTAACAAGTACTGATAACAACGTCAACGAGTTAATTACTCCTCTTACTTCTTTTTTAGGAAAAACGCCAATTTTAAAAAACAGCGGCATTTCTATTCTGGATTCAGATTATATCAGAGTTCCTGATTTTAGTACTTTAGGAAACGAACTAAACCAACTTAATACTGATTTATCTGGTAGACAAATAGGTTGTCTTACCAATGTAAGTATCGTTCAGAACAAATTGGCATATCCGGTTTTAAGAAGAGGTTTGGCTACACATCAAAGTGCAGGAACTTTGGTTCTTAAAAATAAAAGCCGTGTTGCTCTAACTTTACCTGCCGGAACAAGAATTCATAATGCAAGTAATATTGATGGGCTGGTTTTTAAACTTGAAGGTGCCGTTACTATTGCGGGATCATCTCAGCTTGAAGTTGCCATCAGAATTGATGGAACCCCTTTACGTACCGGAAATTTCTCAGCGCCACTCGTTATAGCTAAAGTTAATAATCCTCTGGGATTCAGTATCAACTTTAATGTTACAAAAGAATTATACACTATTGATATTAATTCTGGCGGGACCGCTTTACAGTCTACTAGTTTACAAATTGCAGCCGCAGGATCTAAAGGTATTGACAGTACCAAAGGAATTCATCTTCGTTGGCTTTTGGCTGGAGAATTAGGAGCAAATCATCTTCCTAAAGGAGATCTGTTTACAGGAACAAATACTAAATTTAACAAATCTGATGATTTCGTAAAAGTATACAGAGCTGCCTACACTAAAGTTGCATTTAATGTAGATTTTACCAAAAAACCTCAGTCAGTAGATCGTCGTAACGCATTATGGATTTATAAAACAACAGACCATAAAAGATCAATCTATGTTAGTTTTAAAAACAAAGAAAAGTACCTATTAACAAGAGCTACTATTGATCCTATGTTAAATCCATCGGACTTTATTCAGGCTTATGGAAATAATGTTATTGAGATTGAAAATAAAAGTGAACTATTCTTTGCAGCAGAACTAAAATTTAACTCTGCTGACAACTCAAGCATTGTAAAATTAGAAACATTATCTGTTGCTGAAAACAGCATTGTTGCAGCAAAAAGAGTTACAAATCGTAAAACCTACTCCTCAACAGAGGTAAATGCAATACGTGTCGTTTCAGAAAATGGAAGAAGTATTCGATTTAAAGCAAGCAGCTGTTTATTAAAAGAAATCAATTTTGAATTTTATTCTGATTTTATTTTACATGCAAATGAAAATGGAGTTTGGGATTTAAAAGGAAAATATGCTTTGACTACCGATGATAATAAAGCATTTGAACAATTAGAGCCAAAACTAAATACTGTTCACGGAAAATGGTTAAAATTTAATGATGGCGAATACGTAAACGTAAACAACTATAAAGATAAATGGAAACGTCCAACCGCTGATGATGATAAAAACATTAAAAAGGTTATTGAGAGTTACTTAACCTTAAGTCATGACGGTACTAATCCGACTGCTTTAGAAACTATTAAATTTAAAGACAGTATTCCTACCAACGAACCTAAACCAGGTGAAGCTGCAGAATTTGCAGAGAATTCAACGCAAATATCTAATCTTGATTTATTAAACATTGCTGCAAATGATTATCATATTGCCAGAATGTTAGGTTTGGGATGTATTGATATTGACGAAGCTGTTCTTACGGGAGAATACATTTATCTAACAGAATATACAACACTTAATGAAATAGAAGGAAGTTCAAACTTTACAGAAACAAAACACCTTTCTATGAGTATTCCAACTTCTGTAAACACAGAACGTTTACCTCTTCCTGTACAGTTAAGTAAATTTTTACCCGGCCTTAACGCAGGTTCAGATGAAGACGAACAGACAGCAAAAATCACAGATCCTGATGGATACAGTTTTGATGGAAAGAAAAGATATGTGAGTTTG
Source organism: uncultured Flavobacterium sp. (assembly GCF_963422545.1). Classification (NCBI taxonomy): domain Bacteria; kingdom Pseudomonadati; phylum Bacteroidota; class Flavobacteriia; order Flavobacteriales; family Flavobacteriaceae; genus Flavobacterium; species uncultured Flavobacterium sp. The sequence continues at coordinate 116,829 of NZ_OY730230.1, read as the reverse complement.
TTTATGAATGATATCATAGATTACGATGTAAATACTGCTTTTTTTAATTCTACTGCAGAATATGACGGAAGTTCTTTTACATTTCCTATCTATGCGGGAGTTGATTATAAAATCAAGGATTTAGATACAACTTGGGTAAAACCAGAATTAGCTTGTGACACAGCATACTCTAATGTTACTGCAGCATTAACTCCTGGTTCTTATGAGCCCGCTCCTATTATTATTCCAGAATCCGGAAAATCATTTTTAAATGTTCGTCAGGAAAAAACAGGTCTGCAAACGTATGTTTATCAAGGATATGGTATTAACATTTTTTCAAGAGCCGCATCCGGAAGACAATTAGAGATCACCTCTGATATTAAACCAAAGAATACCTTATTGCCTCCAACCGGAATTAATTCGCTGTTGATTACCGAAGAAAATCCTTTAATGTTTACCTCAGTGAGTGAACAAATAAAATTTAAAGCACTTTTAAAGGATAAATCAGTAACAGACAAAACTTACATCCGACTTCTTTTTGAATATTATGCTACTCAGGAATTATTAAGTTATTCGATTCCTGACGGAATGAATAATTCTGATGCTTTACTTGCTGATAAAATTTATCCGGATAACGAGGAATTATTTGCCGATTATTTTAAACTTTATTACAGGGATAGTCTTCCTCAAATTGAGCACGCCAAAATCCAGGACATTACAGATAGTACCACAAATGAGCTAACCTCAATTATTACAATTAAAGAATATAAAATTCTTAGCAGCGGTGAACAAATTAAGATTAACCTAACTGATGACAATAAAAATAGATTTATCGGAGGTATTTTAACAGTTGGTGATCAAAACTATATCATTCAGGGTATTAACAATATTGTTATTACTGCTGGAAACTTTAACTCTGCCGATATTGAAGTATTAAAAAAAGAAGTAAGCGACAGCCTTCTTTCAGATGGAGATGCGACACTTGATTCTGAGCAAATTAAGGAAATTAAAAAACCTGTAAACGAATTATGCTCTTTAGTTGAGAATATGTTAACGCCTGCAAACTGGCATCAACCTAGCCCAATTGGTTTTCAGGTTCAGTTACCACAAGCTCTAAAGACTGTTCATAGAGAAATCGTTTTGCAAAAAGACAGTCAGGGAAATGATACTTTACAAGTTGAAAAAACACGAGGTGTTTGGAACAAAAGAGTAATTGTTGAAAAAGTTCTGGAAAAAGCTTTTCAAGTAGATCAAAACGGCAAATATGTATTAGATAGTAATGAAAATGCAATTCCACTGCCCGATACAGAGCAAAAACATTTTGGTTTATATAAACTTACTTTCAAAGGATTAAAATTTGCTCAACATCCGCAATACAATGACAACGGAAATTCGGTTGAATGGATGAACGGTACTGTTCGTTTATTTACTAAAAGTTGCTTTAATGGTGCCAACCCTATTCCTGTAAAAACCAGAAAAGAATTTAAAGTCGTACGTGTAGACAATATCGGGACGGATAAAGATTTAGTATTGACCATTAATGATTCTAATTTCAAAATAAAACAAGACGGAACCCAAAGTATGGATCCGGATTATGATCACATTCTTTATACTGAAAATGTAGAGCAGGAAGTAAATTATTATCCAAGCTATAAGGTATATCTTTTTGCTGATCCTGCAAACGGAATTACAGCAGCAAACATTCAGCCAAGAGCAGGAGAAAATACACATTATTCAATTTTTGGAATTAGTAGCCATTCTAATTATAAAAATTATGACTCTAAGATTAGTGTGCCGAGTCCAATGTATGCGGTTAGAATTGAAAAACCAATTAAACCTGAAGATGTAAAAGGAGCTTTGTATGCTACAAGACCCGATTTCTTTAATAGATCAACATACACATTTACAACCAGATATACGCATAAGCCCTACGGCATGCTGCATTACAGAGCAAATGACAATGCTTTATTGAATGTTTTATACGAAACAGCAACAATTAAAAAAATTCGTGAAAATCTAAGTAAACTTGGCGGAAATAATGAAACTTATTTTACTAAAAGATGGGAGAATTTCTTAGATCTTGAAGGACTAATAAATATGAATAACGTTTTGAATCCCGTTGATTTACTGGGACCTGATGAACAGCCAAATCCGTTGCCTCCGAGAGTGCCATTGAACTATACGGAATTTCCGCCTGAGAACGATGCTCCATTTAAATACCGTTTTCCTGCCCCGGATAGTGCTCTGTTAATTGCTTCAATAAATGAATTTATTGATTGGCATAACCAATCACATCCACCAGCACAACAGGCTCCTAAAATTACTGCTCTTACTTCTATTAATGATTTAATAATTTCGACAAAACATGGAATTGAAAGAAATTTATTAGCAATTCATTTTATAGAACAAGCCATTCATGCTGTTTTTGTGCCACTTACTGAAGTTCCGGTGGTTTATGAATATATTAAGGATAATAGCTATGTACCTGTCAATAAGAAACAAACAATTAAAGACAAAAATGGAAATATTTTAAAATATCCTAATCCTGATCTGGACATTGCGCCAATGATGAAAATCACAGATGCAGTAGACTTCAAAACACAATTTACAGACTTTAACCTGGATGGAAATTCACAAAACATTTACTTCTATGGAGTTCGTGAAATGGATGTTAAAATGAATTTTAGTGATTTTAGTACATTTTTAGGACCAGTAAAACTAGTACCTTCAAATCCGCCACAAACACCGGAAATCAAGCGAATCATGCCTATTTTAGAAAATAAGGTTTTAGGAATCAAACCTTCTATCCAAATAGAATTAAACGCTTACAAACCAGAGTATAACATCAGGAAAATAAATATCTATCGTGCAAAAAATGTACTTGATGCACAATCGATTAGAACGATGACTGCTGTCAAAGAAATTTTAATTGATGAGAATACTTTGTCTACTGACTTTGATAGCGTTTGGACTGTTTACGATGAATTTGAAGATCTGGAACATGTTCCTTTTGGAGATGGGCTTTTCTATAGAATCACTGTTTCAAGAGAAATTGAATATGCTGATCCAAGTTCGACTGAACTTAATCCGATCATCAATATTGATTATACGCCGTCTCAACCATCAAAAATTACTGCTACAATCATTGCTGATAATGTTTCGCCTGAATCTCCACTATTAAAAGGTTCTGGAGTTCCAACAGGAACAAATGGATCTGTATTGAAACCGGTTATTTTTAATTGGGAAAAAACAGTTCACAATGGTAAATATCTTCTTTACAAAATGAACAACCAAGGAAACTGGGAGAAAATTCATGAGATTATTTCTAACGAAAACACAGTAATTCTTGCCTTAGATGATGTTCCATTGTACACAGATGAACTAGTGATTAAAACTGTTGATGATGAAAGAATTTACCATCATTTCAAAGTTCTTTCAGTGAACTCTTCGGGTATGTTCAGTAGTGAGGAAAAAATCCTGACTCTTTAAATTTTAAATGAATCCCAATGAAATTATTCATTGGGATTCAAAATCAAGCAAATCAAATAAATATTTACAGAAAGAAAATAAATTTCAAATAACATGGCAACAAACAGATTTAACATTGGCAGCAAATTTCAAAATACTGATATTCCGTCGGAAGCTGATTTCAAGGAAATTTTTGATAGTTTCGTTCATAAAGACGAAGACAAAGCCGACTTTCAAATGGTTGAAGGAGGTACCGATAATGATCATTATGTAACTCCGGCACTTTTGTATACCGGTTTAAAAAATATTGGTATCATCACAGGTAACTGTTATATGCCACACAAAGAAACCTTCGAGAATTCATTTAGCGGCACTACCTTATCTTTAGAAAAACTGCCTATTCAAAATAGTGTTAAAGTATTTAAAAATGGGCAATTGTTGCAAGAAGGACAACAAGGTCAAGCGGTACAACAATATGATTATATTGTAAATTACGACACAGCAGTAATTACATTTTCAGATACGGTAAGCGACAGAAATTTAGAAGTAGATTACTGGTATAAAAATTTAAGTCCAAATCCTGGAAGTGGATCAGGTACTGCTATTGATTTTACAAGTTTTTTACATACTTCAGGAAATGAAACTAAAAACGGGCTATTAACCTTTAATAACACTACTCCTGCCTCAACTAGCGGTATTATATTAAAAAACAGTGGTGCTGGTGCAACTGCAACTTCACTTGATGTTACTAATAGTGGCGCAGGAAACGGAATTTCTTTACAAAATTCTTCAACTGGTACCGGAGTTAAAGTATCAAATGCCGGAGCGGGAGTTGCGGTAAATGTGAACTCGGCAACCGGATCAACAGGAGATATTTTACAGGTAGCGAAAAATAATGTTGTACAAACAAAAATTGATAGTGAAGGTAATGTAACTGCACCAAAATTTGTTACTACTGGTGGTACAAATTTAAAATTTGTTAAAGGTGACGGTAGCCTTGACCCCACAGTTTACGCTGTAGACTCAAAAGTGATCCACATCGAAGGAAACGAATCAAAAGATGGAGCTTTAAACTTAACACACAATACCGCTGTACAAGATGTTTTAACGATCACTAAAAACAATAGTGCCAACTGTTTAAAACTAGTACAAAACTCTAGTTCTAACGCTACTACTTCTACTTTTGACACCTCAACTACTAATAATAACAGAAAAGCAATCAGTGTTCAAAAAATAGGGCACGAAAATGCATTTATTACGCATGACGGAAATGTAACTGCAACCTCTTTTACATCATACACTGCAAAAGCCGATATTACTGATGGATTTTTAACTTTAGGTGGTTCTTCATCTCCAACTGCATCGCAAGGTTACGCAAAATTATATGCTAAAACTGACGGTACTACTGATATGTATGTAATGGGCAGTGATGGTGTTGAGAAGAAAATTGGTGGTGTTGTAGATTTATCGGGTAAAGAAAATACTGTTGCACCAGGAACAAATGCACAATATTACAGAGGGGATAAATCTTGGCAGACGCTTGATAAAACAGCTGTTGGACTTGCAAATGTTGACAATACTAGTGATTTAAATAAGCCTGTTTCTACGGCTACGCAAGCGGTTTTAGATAATGTTTTACATAAAACTGGATTCAGTACAGAAACTAAAACTGGAGAATTAGTTATTGATAGTGGTACAGCTGGAATTAGTGGTTTAAAACTTAACCGAATTGTTACTACTCCATCAATAACAACAAGTTCTTTTACAACTGGATTAAATAACCCTTCTGGTATATGTGATGGTGGTGATGGATACTATTATGTTACAAATAATGGAAATTCAACAATATCTAAAATAAATAAGACAACAGGAGTATTAACTAATGCTTCTTTTGTAACAAGTATAACTAAGCCCTATGGTATTTGCAAAGCAAATGATGGTAATTTATATGTCGCTGGTGGTACGAATGGTACAAATGGTACAAATGGCACAATATATAAAATAACTCTTGCAGGAGTTGTAACTACTTTTGTAACAGGATTAAGTTATTTAAGATACTTAATCCAAGCAAATGATGGAAACTTATACGCTGTGAGTCAACTTGGTACCATCTATAAAGTTACTTTAGCAGGAACAGTAACTAGTCTTGTTACAGGACTTAATAATCCTCAAGGAATAGTACAAGGTATAGATAATAATTTATATGTTACTATACCAAGCAGTATGTATAAAATAACTCTTCTAGGAGTCTCAACTTTATTTGCAACATTTTCTGGTATGGATGGTGCAATATGTCAAACTACTACAGGAGATTTTTATACGGTTAGTTATGGTGGAGGTTGGATTATAAAAATAACTTCATTAGGAGTAGCTTCTATACATAAAACAATAAGCCCTCTTCCTAACGGCATTTTGCTTGGAAATGACAACTATTTATATACAACTTCAGATTCTGCGGATAGAATAGATAAAACAAATATCATTAGTAATGATAAAGTGTTAAAAACGGACTCGACGGGTCTTTTAGTAAAAACTACTTATCTAGAAGATGTCCCATATTTAAAAGCTTCTGATGTAGATTTATCAACTTACGCTAAATTAGATTCTCCAATATTAACAGGTAGCCCAACTGCTCCAACTGCTGCAGTAGGAACAAATACTACACAGGTTGCAACTACAGCGTTTGTGCAAGCTAACGCTAGACCTTATAAAGTTTATACGGCTATTGTCTCTCAAACAGCCGGTGGAATCCCTACAGCTATAGTATTAGAGAATACTTTAGGCGGGGCAGTAACCTGGTCTAAAAATCAAGTTGGATTCTTCAATATGAATTCTACAGGTCTTTTTACTCTTGATAAAACAGTAGTTTTATCTTCTAATGGTCTTAATTATGAAGACGCTTCTAATTATAATGTCACATGGGATGCTGATAGTACTGATACCATACGTTTATATACTTCAACAGCTATTGAACCGAAAGATGATTTATTAAGAAAATCACTTATAGAAATAAGAGTCTATAATTAAACCAATATAGACGTGAAATGATTATTCCTAAAACAAAAATAAATTCAAAAAACACATTAAAATAATAAAAATGAAAACACAAGAAATAAAAAAAGAAGAAATAAAAGCAATCAATGTAGAACAATTAAAAAAATTACAAGATTTTAATGCCTTCATGGACAAAGCCAGAACATCATTGGGAGAATTGTCTATTCAATATGAATTTCAGAAAGCTGATATTCTAAGTCAGATTGCAGTTCAGCAACAAAACTTCAATGAATTGGAAAAAGCAATCAAAGATGAACATGGAGATATTCGAGTAAACATTGAAACAGGCGAAATCGTAAAACAAGAATAATAATAAATTCTTGAAAATAATTTTAGAACAGTTATTAGGAACCACAGATCTATCAGCCTATTTGGCGTGGTTCCTATTAACTTTTATCGGAGCTTTTACAGCCATTCTAAGATGACACCCCTTATCGCTGATCTTGGTCCTTCCTACTTCAGGACAATTTACTTAATTTAACTATTGGCTTTTTTATCGCTTTAACCTTTTTTAGATTCTCAAATCTGGTCTTAAAAATAGAACCAAGTATCTGGCTTGCTTCTTCGATTGGTTTTATAAGTAATGAAGCCATATTGCTCTTTGTAAAGTTCAGCTTTATAGCAAGAAAATAAATTAATAGTACTACAAAAGGCGAAATCAAAAAATCGGATAAAACGACAAAAGTTTCTTACCTCATCAAACTTATTCTTCTGATTGAAATAAATCACTATATAAGTTAGAACAATTCATAATTAATTATAAACAAAGCATGGAATATTACAATATAGCCAAGTCCTCGACTGCGGCAAAAAATGATTGCGCTGCCGGAGTCATGGGAACTTCCGTCACATTAACTGCAAATGCAAATCAGTTTGTATCGACCGTAAGTGCCGATGATGCAAATGCAAAAGCAGATGCATGGCTAGCTGCAAACGTACAGGCCTATGCAAATAACACAGGCTCTTGCAGAATCACTGCCTGGAGAGGAATAAATCCTTCTTGTGTGGTTGAACCCACGACTGAATTATCACCTTTTAATTATATGGTTATTAGGTACAAATGGGCATTAGGAGCCGGACAAGATTTTGACACCTACACCGGAATCATAAATTCGGGAACATCTCTGGATAATAAATGGATGGGCTGGGGTCACGGATTTAATAACGAAATTCCCGAAAATGCTTTAGCAGAGAACTCTTATATTATGTGGGCAGGTGATAATACACAAGCAAATGGTGTAGAAAGCTGCCTGGTAAATTTTAGTAAAATAATAACAGACTACCCTACTCTAAATACAGTTCAGGTAAGAATGGCCGGATCATGGTATAGAACAGTAAATAGCGGAAATATCGATGTTGAAATAGTGACCTACAATGGTGGTCGAATGGAAAAATCAGGATTTGACATGATTAACGTTGGCGGAACACAAGTACAATATTTAAATTTTTCTACAACAGTACCTATACAAGGGACAAATTTGGCTAAAAATATTGAATCTGTAACTAATCTTGGATACATAACCTATGTCAAAGATTCTTCTACAGGAAAAATCGTAATGAAATATTAAAAATTTAAAATATGGGAAATACAGGATATAAATCATTCGCTAATCTAGAGTTATACTATGTAGATGACGGGACTTCTACAGGGCAACCAACAAAACCAAATGTAGTCACAGATCCTGATTATATTGCACCGGTTTTAGATACTGCTACTTGTGCTCCAAGTATAAGATATTATAGTGTAGAAAAAAATTTAAGTGCCAAAAAGAATAATTGCGGAAATGGATATAGCGGAAGTATTGTTACACTTACCTCTTTGCCAAGTCAATTTTTTTCCACCATTAGCCAAGCGGACGCAAATGCACAAGCAGATGCATGGTTAGCTGCAAATGTACAAACTTATGCAAATAATCATGGAACATGTGAACTTATCTATATACCTCCTACTGGTGGTGGAGGTGGTACCGGCTGCTTTGTTGAAGGCACACTAATAACATTGCCTGATGGTTCGAGAAAAGCAATCGAAGAGTTACAGCTGGATCAATTGCTGCTTTCTGCTGAAATTGAAACATTAATTGACACCAATAATGCAAGTGAATTGTATAAATGGTCCTCTGCATACTTATTAGAGAGCAGAATTATATCACCAATAACCAAAATATCGAAAAAGCTTGCCTATAAAACAATGATCATTAATGAGGGGCTATTCGAAGCTACTCCAACTCACTTGCAATTAATTCAACGTGATGGGTTTTGGAGATTTATTCCTTTAGGAGATATTCTGGTTGGAGACAATTTATATACAATCGACAGTGAAATTATACCAGTTACATCTGTCACTATTAATTTAGAAGAAAGAAATATTTATCCATTGACATTGAATCCGTTTCATACCTATTTTGCAAATGGAATTTTAACTCACAATTATAAACAACCAGAAAATTCAGAGTCATAAATAAAAATCTGAATTTAAGGAATAAAAGTAATTCATCTGCCTAAAATCTCCTAGTTTTCGCCCAAATTCAGCATTAGAAATTTTTAAACCAAAAACAAAAAAGTATCTCTTCATTAATTGAGTCTCTTTTTTCTCTTATAGTTTAGTCTAATGCAGAATTTGGGTTTTCTAAATTAGTTTCTAAACTAAAACTAAAAACATTATTAAATTATAAAAAAATGAGCATAGATCATAACAGAATAAAAGTTTCTGATTTAGAGACTAATCAGCCAAATAAAATTTTAACCACTAACTCTCATGGAGAATTGGAGTTTAGTGACATTAACAATATTAAAGTCGATAATTATAACAACCTTGATTACACCATTGAAGGCAAAGCATTAGATGCAAGACAAGGTAAAATCTTAAAGGACTCAATCGATACTTTAAACGTAAGTTTATCAGGAAAAGAAAATGTCAACAACAAAGCTCAGGATATTGAAATAAATAAAAATTCCATCTCATTATTTCCAAGTGTCAAAGCAATTTATGATTGGGCAACTGGATTATTTAGTACTTGGATACTTGGTATAGAAAATATTTCAAGTACAACTTATACACTCAATATTGCAAATATCAATAAAAGAACTGTTTTTTCGAGTACAAATCCTATTACACTTACTGTTCCTTCTAATTCATTAGTTTCAATACCAATAGGAACTAAAAAAGAGATTACTCAAAAAAATGGCGGATCTATTACTATTGGAGGTACTGGAATTACTTTTGTTACCAACATTCCTTTGACAATGACAGCTGGGGAAACTCGCACTTTAACTAAAATTGGTCTGGATGAGTGGACAATTGAAGGATCATCAATTAATGGATCTAAAAGATCGTTTTCAATAACTTTTGCATGGACAGGAACCTATTCAGCCAATGCAGGAGCATATATGCCTGATCGAGAATCGGGTAATCTACACTCACCAACAATGTCAATAAACAATCCTTCACAAGGATTTGCGGTACCTTTTAAATGCAAATTAAAAGCAGCTATACATGCCGGAAATGCACTAGGATCATCTGATCTTACATTGTATGTTTTTAAAAGACCTCTGCAATCTGCCGGTTCAACAACAATAGCAGCTTCCAAATCAATAATTGGTACCTATTCAGGCGGACGAAGTTTTCCTTTTTCTTATGGTACAGAAATAAATGATTCTGTGATTTGGAATTTAGGAGATGGTGTTACATTCGGTTTTTTAAACCCTACTACATCCACTGGTATATGGCGTACACCATCCTTAACTCTTTATTTTGAAGAAGAGTTTTAGTTATTCATTAAGGAATATTACTAACATAATCAATTCTAATTTTTAATCAACAACAATAAAAAAATGAGTATCGATCATAACAGAATAAAAGTTTCTGATTTAGAAACTAATCAGCCAAACAAAACCCTAATTACCAACCAACATGGTGAATTAGAATTTAGCGATATTTCTCCCGAAAATTCCCAAAATCTACAACAAACGCTGGATAATGGTAAAAGTTGGGTGCAGAATACAACTTCCCTTGAAAGTTATCTCTCTATAAATGATTCAGCTGTAGCCGGAGATGGTGCTTTTGTTTATCAAAATCCCAAATCTGCTATTGGAGCAACACCATATTCTTTTTTACTATCTGCCGGAACATCTCAAAGAAGAGTTATTTTCAGATCAGACCTACCCGATGTATTAAATGGTACACTTAAATTTGACCTGCCAAAAAACAAACCAGTAGGAGATTATATTTTAGCAACTACATCAGATTTCAAAACAATCGATGGTGCATCTATCATTGGTACCGGAAATATTGATTTATCAAACAAACAAGATATCTCTAATCAAATTGAAGTAGGAACAAGTCAGAGTATTCCAAATGCCTGGCATGGAAAAACAGTGTTGTTTACTGCTAGCTGCACCTTAACTGTTCCTACTTCTTTGGTTGCAAACTTTATTTTTAACGGTATTACATTACCTGGAGTTACAATTACCTGGGTAATTACAGCACCTCATACCTGGCTATTTGGTACTCCGGCAGCAACAACTGAGAAACAAATTTTCACTTTTACTAAAAGAGGTGCTACTAACAGTATTTTATTATTAGGAGTGTAATTATGGGACATTTACTACAAAATACAGTTTTTGGACGAACCAATTACAAAGTAAACACTTATATAGGCGGTATTAGTCCTACCATAAATACACCTGCATTGCTTGCAACTAAATTAGGAATTGCCGTTAACCGAATTAAACTTTTTCGAATTATAGATAATGATATAGAATGCGCTATAATTGGTGGAAGTTACGAAGTTAAAGGATTTAATCATTCCGATCTCAGTCAAGTTACCTACTATAGAGATCCTACAGGAATTGTTTCAGGAATTGGTCATCAAGGTTTTTATAATACTGGATTGATAGAAGGTTATTTTCCAAATGCCACCTACATTTCAATAGCTGCTTTTGATCAAAATCTTTATCCTAGTGGAAGACCTAAAAATCTTTTAAAGAAACTATATATTCCATCAGTAACAAGAATTGGCAATACAGTTACAAATGAAAATGTTTTTAGATCCGGAAATCTAAACTTGGGCAAGATATGGGCAAATCAAATATTACAAACCATAAATTCAGGAGGAGTTGAAGGAGATCTGGCATATTTAGCAACTGGAAACACAATAACATATATTACTAATTTCTCAAAACCAAGTAGCATTACAAATTTATCAGCAACAGCTATTTATAATACAGGAATTCAACTCAGTTTCACGCCTCCAGATTCAATTAACGGGATAGATTTCTATGAAGTATATGTAAATGGCCTTTATAAACAAGACATAAAAAATAGTGGAGATATAGTTACAGGGTTAACTAAAAATACCAATTGCAATATTAATTTAATTGCAGTCGATAATTTTTATAACAAATCTGTTCTAAGTGCCACTCTAAATCTTACAACTGGTAATATAAATTTAGATATAGATGCTGAAAATTTCATAAATACCTCTCAGAACTACAACTACATAGAGATAATAAACAACTTGGTCGTTTCATTAAAAGTAAATAATCTTTGGAATAAAATACAGGCCGCTTATCCGTTTATAGGCACTACACAAGCTAATCACAAATTTAATCTAAAGAATCCATCAGATACCAATACTGCTTTTCGATTAACCTTTAGTGGCGCAGGTACTCACTCTATTAACGGATACCAAACAAATGGCAGCAATGCTTATGCAAATACTTTTTTAAATATAAACACTTATCATACATTTTCAAATGCAGGTTTAACTATTGTTTGCGGAACAAATAATGTACCAACCACAACAAATTCTTATGATTTTGGAGCGCAAAAATCAAGTTCTCCGTGGGAATGTTATCAAATACATTTGAATCATGGAGCTTCAAAAAATAATAATGTATTTGTTGTCGGAACTATTGGCATTTCAAAAGCAGCAGTAAATAATGCAAAAGGAATTCATACGATAAGTAAAACTACAAATACGCAGGTAAGTTATTCTAAAAATGGAAATTTAGATACTACTGTAGCAGGAACACAAACCGGAATAGTACCAACATTACCATATTTTATTGGCTGCTTAAATAACGGAGGATCTCCTTATGGTTATTCAAATCAAAGAATACAGTTTACTGCAATTCATGAAGGATTAACCAATGAGGAAGTTAAAACTTTACATACAATCATTGACACATTTGAAAACGCATTAGGTAGGAAAACCTGGTAGTTGCACCAAATCAAACAAAATCAATAACTTAATTATTATGTATCAAAATCAATAATTCTATAAACTACAAAATGAGCATCGATCATAACAGAATAAAAGTTTCTGATTTAGAAACTAACCAGCCAAACAAAACCTTAATTACCAATCAACATGGTGAATTAGAATTTAGCGATATTTCTCAAGAAAATTCCCAAAATCTACAACAAACGCTGGATAATGGTAAAAGTTGGGTGCAGAATATAACTTCCCTTGAAAGTTATCTCTCTATAAATGATTCAGCTGTAGCCGGAGATGGTGCTTTTGTTTATCAAAATCCTAAATCTGCAATTGGAGTAACACCATATTCTTTTTTACTATCTGCCGGAACATCTCAAAGAAGAATTATTTTCAGATCAGACCTACCCGACGCATTAAACGGTACACTTAAATTTGAACTGCCAAAGAACAAACCAGTAGGAGATTATATTTTAGCAACTACGTCTGATTTCAAAACAATCGATGGTGCATCTATCATTGGTACCGGAAATATTGATTTATCAAACAAACAAGATATCTCTAATCAAATTGAAGTAGGAACAAGTCAGAGTATTCCAAATGCCTGGCATGGAAAAACAGTGTTGTTTACTGCTAGCTGCACCTTAACTGTTCCTACTTCTTTGGTTGCAAACTTTATTTTTAACGGTATTACATTACCTGGAGTTACAATTACCTGGGTAATTACAGCACCTCATACCTGGCTATTTGGTACTCCGGCAGCAACAACTGAGAAACAAATTTTTACTCTTACAAAAAGAGGTGCTACAAACAGTATTTTATTATTAGGTATATAATTATGGGAAGCTTAATACAGAATACAGTTTTTGGAAGGACGAAAAACACATTTATTTCTACGTGGAGAACATCAAATACTTCTACTGGATCAAGTACTTCAACTCAGGTAAAATTACCATTGATTAATACTGGCACTTATAATTTTATAGTAGATTGGGGCGATGGTCTATATAATACAATTACTAATTGGAACCAAGCGCAAACAACTCATACTTATTCCGTAGCAGGAGATTATACTATAAAAATTACAGGAACCTGTACTGGATGGAGATTTACCAACTTTGGAGATCGATTAAAAATACTCTCTATTTCTAAATGGGGTAAGTTAAGATTAGGTAATGATAATGGCTACTTTTACGGATGTGCAAATTTGAACTTGTCTGGGGTTAGTGATATTTTAGATCTAACTGGTACGACAACTTTAGAAGCTGCCTTTTTTGGGTGTACTGCTTTGACAACTATTGGCAGAGTTAATGAGTGGAATATGTCTGGAGTGATAGTTTTATATAACACATTTAATTCATCTTCATTTAATTCTAATATTGGAAATTGGGATGTATCTCATGTTAATACACTTCGAAATACTTTTGTTAATTCAAGTTTTAATAATGGAGAAAGTCCAGATATAAATAATTGGAACGTATCCAAAGTTGCTAACATGGAAAGTCTATTTTCTGGTTCTAAATTCAATCAATACATAGGAAATTGGAATACTGTGAATGTTACCACAATGAATAGTATGTTTCAAGGTAGTTCATTTAATCAGGCAATTGGAACATGGAATGTAACTAAAGTAACCGATTTTACAAGTATGTTTAGGAATAATCAATCATTTAATAATGGTGGGACTCCTGATATTAATAATTGGGTTTTAAATAGTACGGATACGATTATAATGAGATCCATGTTTGAAGGAGCCAGAGCATTTAATCAAACAATTGGCAATTGGAATACTGTAAATGTTATTAATATGTCAAATATGTTTTACAGTAATATTGGTACTACAGTTTTTAATCAAAATATTGGATCATGGAACGTAACCAAAGTAACTAATTTTACGGGCATGTTCAAGTATAATAATTCATTTAATAATGGTGGAAATTCTAGTATTAATAATTGGATTCTTAATTCTGTAAGTCCTATAATTATGAGCGAAATGTTTATGGGATCATCATTATTTAATCAACCTATTGGAAACTGGAACACGGGAAATGTCACTGCAATGAATTCAATGTTTCGAGTTGCTTCATCATTTAATCAAAATATTGGAGCCTGGAATGTTTCAAATGTAACTGATTTCTCATTTATGTTTTATGTTGCAACGGCATTCAATAATGGAGGCAGCCCAGATATAAATAACTGGTCGTTAAAAACTACAGGGAGTATTAGTTTTTATCAAATGTTCATTTCTTGTTCTAATTTTAATCAACCTGTAGGAAACTGGAATACTGCTGCTGTTACCGATATGTCACAAATGTTTCAAGGAGCAACCAAATTTAATCAAAATATTGGAGCTTGGAACGTTAGTAATGTAAGTTCTTTCGTTTCAATGTTTAATACTGCATTTGTTTTTAACAATGGAGGAAGTCCTGATATCAATAATTGGACATTAAAAACAACTGGAACCGTTAGTTTAAATACTATGTTTCAAGGTGGTGGTGGCAGTTATCCAATGCAATTTAACCAACCAATTGGAAATTGGAATACTGTTGCTGTTACGGATATGGCTGGTATGTTTCAAAAAACAGGAAATGGAGTTCATTCATTCAATCAACCAATTGGAAATTGGAATACATCTAATGTAGTAACCATGGCTAGTATGTTTAGCCAAGGTGGAACTGATGGAGGTACATTTAATCAAAATATTGGAGCATGGAATGTTTCGAATGTATCTGATTTTTCAAATATGTTTTTAGGTGCACAACCGTTTAACAATGGTGGTAGTCCAGATATAAACAATTGGATTTTAAAAACAAATGGAAGTGTTAATATGAGTAAAATGTTTGCAAGTGTTAACTCTTATATTTCAACAACTTTTAATCAACCAATTGGTAATTGGAATACATCAGCAGTTACCAATATGTCTCAGATGTTTGGTGCTACGGCAGGAAAAGTCACTTTTAATCAGGATATTGGAAACTGGAATATAAGTAATGTTACTGATTTCACAAATTTCATGGTAAATAAATCTCCAACAAATTTCTCCGCTGCAAATCTAGATGCTATTTATAACGGTTGGAGCTCCAGAACAGTAAAGACACCTATCACCATAACTTTTGGTACCGCCAAAAGAACTTCAGCAAGTAATACAGGAAAGTCAATACTAACTGCTTCGCCAAACAATTGGGTTATTACTGATGGAGGAATTTAACTAAACGCTATTACATCAATCACTACTTATTATCAACAAGTTATATTACTAAAACTAGATTTATTATTTAATTTTTGAAAACAGCTTAATATCATTAAAATAAAAACAGTTATTCATTTAACAATAATAAATAAAATAAAACATGAGCATAAATCACAATAGAATAAAAGTAATTGATTTAGAAACTAATCAGCCCAACAAAACCTTAATTACCAATCAAAATGGTGAATTAGAATTTAGCGATATTTCTCCCGAAAATTCCCAAAATCTACAACAAACGCTGGATAATGGTAAAAGTTGGGTGCAGAATATAACTCCCCTTGAAAGTTATCTCTCTATAAATGATTCAGCAGTAGCTGGAGATGGTGCTTTTGTTTATCAAAATCCTAAATCTGCAATTGGAGCAACACCATATTCTTTTTTACTATCTGCCGGAACATCTCAAAGAAGAGTTATTTTCAGATCAGACCTACCCGATGCATTAAATGGTACACTTAAATTTGACCTTCCAAAAAATAAACCAGTAGGAGATTATATTTTGGCAACTACGTCTGATTTCAAAACAATCGATGGTGCATCTATCATTGGTACCGGAAATATTGATTTATCAAACAAACAAGATATCTCCAATCAAATTGAAATTGGGACTAGCCAAAGTATTCCAAATTCTTGGCATGGAAAAACAGTATTGTTTACAGCTAATTGTACCGTAACTGTTCCAGCTTCTTTAATTGCAAGCTTTATTTTTAATGGCATTACATTACCTGGTGTTACCATTACCTGGGTAATTACAGCACCTCATACCTGGCTATTTGGTACTCCGGCAGCAACAAGCGAAAAGCAAATTTTCACTTTTACCAAAAGAGGCTCTACAAACAGTATCTTATTATTAGGCGTTTAATTATGGGAAGTTTAATACAAAATACTATCTGGGGGAAACTTAAAACTCCCAGGCCTAACACTTTTATAGGAGGGGTATCTGCTACGCTAAATACGCCTGCATTGATTGCTGCTAAATTAGGTATTTCAGTTTCTAGAATTGAATCATTTTCAATTGTTGGGAGTAATATACAATTTGCTGTTACTGGTAACTATACAATTCCTTTAAATGCTTTTAACGGTAACACATCTATAACATATTATGATGATAAAGCAGGTCTTGTTACGTCTATTGCAGCTTATGCTTTTAGCGGTTGTACAATGCTTACATATATTATATCACCATTAGTTGCATCAATAGGTGTAGGTGCTTTTAATTCATGTACAGCAATTACAAGTTATAACTTTCCTAAATTGCTCACAATAAGTGGTGCAAATAGTTCAACAGCACCTTATTTCCCAGAAGCCTCATTTGGTAATAATTCGTCGTTAGTAACTTTTACAGCTGCAAAATTGACTACAATAAGTGGTCATATTGCATTTAGAAATAACACATCGTTAGTAACATTTGACACGCCGTTGTTATCTTCTATATCAGGAAGTAACACTTTTTCAGGCAGTACAAATATGACAACGTTTACTTCTACTAATTTAACAAATTTAGGCACTGGAGGGCATTTCAATGGATTAAATAAATTGACTTCTGTTGATTGTAGCAAGTTGACATCTGTACCTGCTTTTACATTTCAAGGTTGTTCTTTATTAAGTTATATAAATAATCTTAACAGTGCTACAAGTATTGGGGTTTATGCTTTTAATAGTTGTACATTAATTCCGAATTTTACATCACCGTTCGTTACATCAATCGGTGTGAGTGCTTTTAATTCATGTATATCAATTACAAGTTATAACTTTCCTGAATTGCTCACAATAACTGGTGCAGCAGGTTCGTCAGCAGTCTATTATCCAGAAGCTCCGTTCGGTAGTAATTCGTCGTTAGTAACTTTTACAGCTGCAAAATTGACTACAATAAATGGTCATCTTGCATTTAGAGATAGCGCTTCGTTAGTGACATTTGACACACCATTGTTATCTTCTATATCAGGAAGTTATACTTTTTTAGGTAGTATAAATATGATAACGTTTACTTCTACTAATTTAACAAATTTAGGCACTGGTGGACATTTCAATGGATTAAATAAATTGACTTCTGTTGATTGTAGCAAGTTGACATCTGTACCTGCTTTTACATTTCAAGGTTGTTCTTTATTAAGTTATATAAATAATCTTAACAGTGCTACAAGTATTGGAAGTTATGCTTTTAGTAATTGTACATTACTTCCGAATTTTACATCACCGTTCGTTACATCAATCGGTGTGAGTGCTTTTAATTCATGTATATCAATTACAAGTTATAACTTTCCTGAATTGCTCACAATAAGTGGTGCAGCAGGTTCGTCAGCACCATATTTCCCAGAAGCTCCGTTCGGTAGTAATTCGTCGTTAGTAACTTTTACAGCTGCAAAATTGACTACAATAAGTGGTTATATTGCATTTAGGAATAACACATCGTTAGTTACTTTTTACACACCTTTATTGACGACGCTTGGAGCGAACGTAGGGAATAATTTAGTTTTTGAATCAATCAAAACGGGGTGTTCTATAACTGTAAAAGAGTCTCTAAAAACTAATAACACAGGTACAGCAGATGGAGATTTACAATTTGCTATATTATCAAGAGCAGCAATTGTAAATTATACTTCATAAATCATAGTGTTTAATTTAATTCAATAAATAATTAAAAATATAAAAACAATAAAACAAACTATAATGAGCATAAATCACAATAGAATAAAAATAGCCGATTTAGAAAAAAATCAGCCCTACAAAATCTTAACCACTAACCAAAATGGTGAATTAGAATTTACTAATATCAACGATATTAAAATTGACAATTACAATGCGCTAGATTACACTTTACAAGGAAAAGCATTAGATGCCAGACAAGGAAAAGCATTAAAAGATTTAATTGATAATATCAATGCATTACTTGCTTCTGATAATGTTAATTTAAATACTCTTCAGGAGCTAGTCGATGCCATTGAAGTAGTGCAAAATTCCTTAAATACCCTTTTAGTAAATGATCTCACTATTGGTGGAGCCACAAAAGCTTTAACCGCCGAAATGGGAAAACAATTGCAAAACAACAAAGTAGATAAAGTTACAGGCAAAAGTTTGTTATCAGATACTGAGATTACTCGACTTGGAACATTATCTAACTATACGCATCCATCAAATCATCCACCGGCAATTATTATTCAGGATAGTAGCAACAGATTTGTCACTGATGCCGAGAAAACAAACTGGAATAATAAACAATCTGTGTTTGCAGGTATCTCAAATTATATCACAAAATCAATAAATGCAACCACATTAGGAGTAAGTAGATTATTTGATAATGGAACTTTTTTCGGAATAGGTACATCAAATACTCCTACAAAAGATGTAACGCTTGGAAACCAAATCAACAGAGAAATTGGAATTGAGCAATCTAATAATATTACTGCGGGTAGACATTTAGTATTGTCAGCAGGCAGGACAATAAACTATGTTGAAAATTCTAACTTTCTTCCTATTTCTGATACTGGTTCTATAGCAAATCAAGCTGTTATAGGATTACAGAATGGAGATATTTATGCCAGCAATGGAAACACATTGTATATACAATATGGTGCAGATGGCTTATTTATTCCTCAGACCTCTTCCAACAATATTGGAGCTAGCGGTTTTACGACAAACAATTCTAACGATGTTTGGGCCTGTACAGCTTATGGGAGTATATATAAAAAAACAGCTAATACAAGTACTTGGCTTAGTACTGGAGCACCAACTAAATTTTGGAGAGATATTTCATTACATCCAAACGGAAACATATACGCGACAGAAACAACTACAAATGCTATCTGGGTGCAAACAAATGGGGTAGGCTCGTGGATTAATTTAGGAGTGGATAGTTCTTTATTATGGTATGGAATAGAATGTCACCCTAATGGGGATGTCTACGCATCAGATATTAATACGGGTTCGCTTTATAAACAGACTTCAGGAATAGGTAGTTTTAATTTTATAGGAGGAATCACAAGCAACAGACAAATCACAACTGATGCTTCTGGAAATATTTATGTTTATAATAATTCTGGAATATTTGTTCAAATTAATGCCACCGGTCCTTGGATAAGTGCTGGAAATGCAAGCATAAATGCTTTTTCATTAGGAAAGGCTGCTAATGGAAACGTTTATGCGGGTTCTTATAACAGCTTATTATACGTAAAACAAAATAATGGAACTGGAAATTTTAACTTAAATGGAGGAACTTTAAAACTAAAATCAGGAACAGGGAAAGGTACTGGACAAAGTAGATTAGAATTTATTACTGGACAAAAATTAGCTTCCGGAACTGACATGCAAATTGAAACATTACGTGAATACATAGATGAAAATGGTTACCATATTCACACATCAATGCCTACTTATCCAGATAATACAGCAGCACTCATAGGAGGTTTGCCTATAGGTTGCGAATATAAAACAACTACAGGACAAAGAATGATTGTTTACTAATTCAAGTAAATAAATTATAATAAAGATAAAACAATGAAACACCTATTCATAACAATCGGAATCTTCACTACCCTATTTACTTTTTCAGTACTTCTTATGGCAGGTATTTTCTTTTTTATAGTAAATGCAGTAATACGTTTTTTATCAGTAAGATATATTAGGTTTCGTGTTTTTCTAAACAATTTATTTAAACGAAAACATATGAGTTACGTTGAGATAGAAAATTAGAGAAAAAACTCTCTCGTTTAAAAGCCAATGATTATAAAAGACATTACGTTATTTTTATAATCATTGGCCTTCTTTTTTACAACTTTTAATTTTGTTTCACCTACCCTATTCAACACGAATCCATATTTGTATATAGAATTAATAATATAAGTAAAACATTACCAACTTTTTCTTGTTGCCGCTCTAAAAAATTTCACTGCTAATTGTATATATTTACCATTTAAACCGAAGTTTTTATTATGGAAGATTTTTTAATTGGTATTGGAAAAAGATTAAAAGAAATTAGAAAGAAAAATTCTCTAACCATACATGAGGTTGCCAATATGGCTGGTGTTAGCAATGGTTTGATTTCCAGAATAGAAAATGGCAGAACTATTCCGTCATTACCCGTTTTAATCGAATTGATACAATCTTTAAATACTGATGTAAGTTATTTTTTTGAAGGTGTTGAAAATACCAAAAATGCCAAATACATTCATATTAAAAAAGAAGATTACCAAAAAATAGAAAAAGAAGACAGAGCCGAAACTACTGGTTTTAATTACTACCACATTTTTAGTAAAAGCATAAATTCTATAGGTTTTGAAGCTGTAATCCTTGATGTTGAACCCAATTGCAAACGCGAAAAAGTGATTACAGATGCATGGGAATTCAAATACATCATTAAAGGAAGCGTAACTTATATTATTGACGATGTTGAAGTTATTGTAAACGAAGGCGATTCGTTATGTTTCAACGGAAGACATCCTCACGTGCCGGAAAACAGAACCACAGAAAATTGTGTGATGCTGGTACTCTACTTCTATTCTGAAAGTAATAGCTAATCTTATTTAACTGTAAAATGTAACCGCAAAGTTCGCAAAGCTAGATCAACACAAAGCTTTGCGAACTTTGTGTTTTCTATGCGTAATGCAAAATTAAATCTTAGCGCACTTTGCGGTAAAAAAAATGCGGTTAAATTTTAAAGTTAAACAAGTAAAAGGCTATCTCCAAAAATGGAGATAACCTTTTAAAAACAAAAAACACAAACTAAATTAGTTTCCTGCAGGCAGCCAAGAACGTCCGTCCAGCGACCATGCCGAATTAATTGGTACTCCAAACCATTGCAAAGAAGAGTATGCTATATCTACCATTTTAGGAACAACTGTTGCAGTTGCAGTTCCACATTTTAAAGTTGCTGTACTTGTTGTCCAAGTTGGTGCATTTGGAAACGTAAGAGAAACTTGTTGACTACTAGAATCTGTAAACAAATTTCCTGAACCGGTATCCCCTTTCCAATATCCAATAAGATTTGCATAATCTGGATGAGAACTTGTTACAGATGAACAAGTATAATTAAGAATTGAAGCTTCTGATAATGCTTTATTCCAAACACGAACTTCAGCAATATTCCCGTTTACATTGGCACCATACTTCAAAGTTCCGTCTTGGCCAACAGCAAAAGGCAATCCTGAAGTTAAGCTTCCAAAACTGCTAACAATAGCGGCTTGTCCCACAAAAGATCCGTCTTGGTACGTTTTTACCAATTTCGCCGTACGATCAACAACTAAAGTTAAATGATGCCATTTTCCGTCATTAATTGTTCCGCCTGAAATATCAACACGATTTTGGGTATCTCCAATATTTACTTTCCAGGTTCCTCCTGTATTGGCACAAATCACAAATCCGCGATTTTTACCACTCACCCAGTTTTTATTAGAAACTATTGAAGGATCGCTTGAATAACCAGAAGTTTTTATTCTACATTCGACCGTAAAACTTGAAGTTCCAAAATTGTAAAGTGCATTAGTTGTCGAAGCGTAAATAGTATTCGAATTAAAAGTGGCGAATTTACCCGTAATGGTCGTCGTAGGATCAGCAGCTTTTTCAATTTTAGTCGAAGTGAAATTCTTATTATTGAAGATGGTAAAAATATTTCGCTCTTCATAAGATGATCCTCCGTGAGATCCTGTAGAACCAGTAACGATTCCACCATGATCCGGTGCTACAATTACCAACCAATCTTCATAAGCATAATTTGGTCTGTTTTTTAGCGCCGTTAAGATTTCGCCAATATAACCATCCGTAGTTTCGACTGTAGCTTTGTATTGAGGCACATTTAATGAAAAACCGTAGCTGTGACCAGCGTGATCTACATCATCAAAATGTAAAAATAAAGCATCTGGATTGTCATTTGTCAATGCTGCAACTACTTCATTTTTAACAGCTAAATCTGTTGTTAATGTTTTCTCTACATCAATTCCGTCCACAATATAAGTGTTGATTGGTGCCCAGTGAACGATTGACATTGTTCTTAAAGCTGTATTATACGTTTCAAGACGTTTTAAGAAGCTCGGATAAGTTCCAAAATTTGGACTTGAAAATGAATTGTCTGTTACGCCATGTTTTAAATGTGTAACTCCGCTAAGCATTGTCGACCAACCGTTTCCGCTCCAGGTTGGTGCTTCGGTCAAAGCATCTAAGCTATAAACAGAATTAGGAAGTAAAGCATGAACATTTGGTGTGTTTGCTCCCATCAAAGCATCTCCGCGACAGCCGTCGATACCTATAATCAGCAGTTTTTTAGTACCGCTGCTTAAAGCAGATTTACCTGTTTTCGAAATAGTTTTTGTATTTACTGAATTCTCATCGCTCGCAAGCGTTGCATCATTGGTACAAGAAGTGACTAAAAGTACACTTGCAAGAATTGTAACGTAACTTAATCTAAAAATCTTTTTCATTGGGTTGAATTGTTTTATTGATTACTATTTATTTACTTGTAAAACTATTTCCTGCAGGGATTTTACTCTAACTAATTAGCTTATTATTATTTAGTACATAGAAACATATTTTTAATTTTATAAAAGATGTTTTACTCAAAATAGATTGTCTGTTTTATTTCACGCAGATTTGGCAGATTGAGCAGATTTTTTAATCTTTTTAATCCTTTAATCTGTGGCTATATTTTAATACAGAAAATAAATCGTCGAGCTATATGTTTGTTTTTCACGCAGATCTTGCAGATTTAGCAGATTTTTATCTTTAGTTTTTAATCTGTAGCAATAACTATGTGTATTCAAACAAGTGAAACGCCTTATTGAATATCTAAATTCTATGTTTCTATGTGTTTAAAAAAAATGCTTTAATTCATAATGCTGTACAACGAAGCAAGAGAATCCAGGATGTAATCCGGTTTTGCTTCTTCGAGTTGTAATCTGGTTTGTGCTCCTGATAAAACACCAATTGTAACACCACATTTGGCATTTTTACCTTCTTCAATATCTATGGCAGAATCTCCTGCTTTTAATACTTTTGAGGCATCTTCAATTGCAAATAATTGCATGGCTTTATGTATCATATCCGGAAATGGACGTCCTAATTCTACATCATCTGCTGTAATTAAAGCATCGTATTGGATTCCTTTTTTCCAATTTAATTTCTCTAATAATGCATTGGCAACCTGACTGTTGTAACCTGTATTTAAAACTACTTTTACACCATCTTTTTTTAGATTCTCTATCACGTTTTCAATTCCTTCAACAGGCAAAACCTTTGCGGTTAGATATTCCTGATCCAGTATTTCTATAAAATATTCAAATATTTGGTCTGTTTTTTCTGTGTCTGTAATATTGATGTATTTTAAGATATCTTTTATAGCCTGATACTTTTCCTTTCCTGCTCCTAATGACAAAACCAATTCAAGAGAAACATCAATTCCGAATTTGTTTATGGATTTATGTAATGATTTGTAAACTATATTTTGTTCATTTATTGTTGTTCCGGCCATATCAAAAACAACCATTTCAATTTCATTAATTTTCATTTTGTGTGTATTTATATTTATAAACATGCAATTCACATGTTTGAGAATGAAACGTCTTTAACAACATGCTAAAAAACTGTTTTTCTATGTGTTAAAAATGTTTTTAGCCACAGATTTCACAGATTAAAATGATTAAAAAAAATCTGCTAAATCTGCAAGGAAAATTAAGCACATATAAATTCACGAACGATTAAAAATTTATTAGCGAAAATTAGTGCAATTCGTGACAAACATTTTTTAATCTTTTTAATCCTGTAATCTGTGGCTAAAAAAACTATGCATTAAAAATTTTATCGATATTGTGTTTGGCAAATCCTGCGCTTCCTGTCATTCCTTTTCCTCCAATTCCGGTTATGATGTGGATGTTTTCACCAACAGTATGCTCAAAAATATCTTTGGTTTTGCATTGCGAATACATTCCAAACCATCTGTTTTGGATTTCGTAAGTTGGTAAATCGATAATCTTTTTGGCTTCTTCAATCATGAAATTGTCAATGTCCATATTCAAATCAAATCCTAAGGAATCTATATCTTTTGCAGGAGCATATTCGTGCGAATCTCCCAGAATTACAGATCCGTCCAAAGCTTGTTTGAATAAAATGTGAATACCGTATTTTTTCTCAAAACTATCCGGATTTTCTTTTGCTTTGATCGATGCATACGATTTACATTCTTCAAAACATTCATATCTTCTAATCGTTAATCCTGTTAGAATAGAACCGTCTAATTTGTAATTATGCTGGGGTTTTGTTTGCAGCATCTGAAGTTTTGAAACTACCAAATCGCTATTATTATAAATTTCAGGATATAGTATTTTGAAATCGCTTCCGTTGCAAATGATGATTTTCGAAGCTTTGTATTCTAGTCCTGTCGAAGTTGTTGCAATTACTTCACTAAATCTATCTTCAGTATTTACAACGGTTGTATTCATATATAAATCAAGACCTAAATTTGCAGTCATATATTGATGTAATTTATGAATCATCGTCGAAGGCTCTACAGTAACTTCTTGCGGAAAAAACAATCCTCCTGTACAATAATCAGATCGTAAACCTGTGTATTTTGCCAGACATTGTTCCTTGGTCAACAAATTTGATTCGTAATCATTTGCAATATTTATTTGGTGCAACTCTTCTATAAGCTGCATTTCTTCAGCGTTTGAAGCTAAATAAACTGTTCCGTTCTGACGAAGATTAATATCAAACTGTGACTGAATATCTTTATAAATTTTTAAACTTTCTTTTCCGAAGTTTTGCCATTTTCTGTCCATTCCGGATGGTACAACCTGACCAAAATTTCTAACAGTTGCACCTTCTGGTTTGCTGTTTTTTTCAAGAACGGCAACCGACATTCCTTTTAGTAAGGCGTGATAGGCATGAAATGTACCTAAAACTCCTGAACCAACTATTATTAAATCATATTTCTCTTTCATGTGTTTGTGTTTGTGTGATTTGTTTTATTCTATTTTTTCCTTTATTCAAGTGTATAAAGGTGTTGTGCTAATTTTTGATGTTTTTTTGAATTTCCTTTTAAAGTAATTAAAGGACATTATAGTTGTGATTATCCCAACAAAGGATAACAGATAAATGCAAGTGGTAAAAAAGCTTAATAAGGAAATATTCTTATCTCCGAAATTCTTGAAAAACAAAACCAAAACGCTTCCTAAATAGCCAAAAGCATCGGCGATGTAAATTAAAAATCCAGTGTTTCCGTCGATTTTATAGGTTGCAATCATTCGGTCAAAAAACAAACCATTGAACGGAATATAGCAAACATACATTCCAAATCCGGAGATCATCATCCACGGAAGTGGCGCCATTAAATGTTTTTGAAACAAAAATGTTGTTACTCCTACAAGCAATGAACCTAAAAACAATACCAAATGATAATTTTTGAAAGCTTTGTAATTGTTTTTCATACTTCCTAAAAATCCTAAAATAACAAGAACTGAAACTGCAATAGGAATTTCTGAATACATATAAATCGAAATACTTTCTTTATATCCTAAAGTATCCCATAATTCTCTGGCAAAATTATCCCTGAATTCTCGCATTGCTGTAAGCATGGCGTAGAATATAATTATTGCCGTTAACGGAAATGCAAATTGCTGGAATAATGAAGCGCGTTCTTTTTTGCTAAGTGGTTTTCGTTTTGATTTTAAGGCCAAATCTTCGCTATCAGGATTTGGGATTTTCTCCAAAAACAATGAAAATACTATTAACGGAATTATAAAAATTAACCCCGAAACAAAAGGCATCCAGAACTCATTGCATCCCAAAACCGTCAAGACAAATACTCCAACGGATTTTGCAGCTCCGGAGGAAACTATAAAACTCGAACAGAGAATAACGCCTAATAATTCGGTAGTTTTTCTTCCTTCGATATACGAAAAAACGATTCCCCAGATCATTCCTAAAGGCAATCCGTTTATGAATAAAAACAGGATATTGTATGGTGCCGGAACTAATGCAAATCCTAATAAGGCTAATTCAGAAATGGCTATAAAACTTATTAAATATAAAATTCTCTTTGCCGATTTTAGCTCGGATATAATCTTGATTCCTAAAAACTTAGAAAGTGTATAACCTAAAACCTGAGCCAGAATCAGCAAGATTTTATAGTCAATTCCCCAGAAAGCCATGTGGTCAAATGTTGCTACTGTAAAGGGTTTACGGAAAGCATACATACAAAAATAAGTACCAAATGCCGCAATGGATGTTTTTAATATAAACCTGAAATTAGATGCTTTTTTAGACATTAGTTCTTAAAAATTTTAAGGTAATAGATGGTTTGGTGTAAAGTTTTAAAGTGTGTTTCTCTATAGTTTTTTAGAAACTCGCTGGATGAGGTTAATTCAAAAAAAATAAACCGTAAAAATAAAATCTACCAACATCCAACGAGTTAACTTATAGTTGTCTATAAATTATATTTTAAACCAAGGTTGAATTTTGCACCATAATATTCTACTTGTTTTGGTCTATTTGGAGTTTCTCCAAAATGATACATCAAAGGCTCGTTTAAAACATTATTTACATCACTAAAGATTGTAAAATGCTCTCCTACTTTATAAGAAGCCGAGAAATCAAGTGAATTATATTTACCGTAATAGATATCGTTCATATCCGTATTCTTAGCATTGGCATCAAAACTTATAGCATAAGCACCTTTATGGTTGAATGCCGCTCTCACGTTAAGTTTACCCGTTTCGTAGAACAATTGCAGATTGTATAATTCTTTTGCCTGATAAGGAGTGGACACTTTTCTTCCGTTTGGATTATTCGTGTTTTGCCCCAAAGTCATTTCAGAATTCATGAAAGTTGCATTGATCTGAGTTCCAAAATATTTCAGGAATCCCGGTAAGAAGCTGAATCTTTTTGTGAATCCAAATTCGATTCCGCCAATCCATGC
Source organism: uncultured Flavobacterium sp. (assembly GCF_963422545.1). NCBI lineage: Bacteria > Pseudomonadati > Bacteroidota > Flavobacteriia > Flavobacteriales > Flavobacteriaceae > Flavobacterium > uncultured Flavobacterium sp. The sequence goes on along the minus strand of NZ_OY730230.1, from coordinate 88,967 downwards.
GTTACCGCCATTTGTAGGCGAACTGATTTCGATATTGGGAATTCCGTTTATTGTACCTTGATACGTATCGTCAAAAATTGGATCTGTAATCGATTTATAGAAAACTCCCGCGTTGATTACCCCTACTTCGTCCAAGAAATATTCTCCCAATAAATCAAAGTTCCAAGAATAAGTAGGATTCAAATTTGGATTTCCTCCTGCATATTCACCGTCAATAGTATTTAAAGATCCAGCTGGCGAAATGTCACCAAAGTTTGGTCTTGCAAATGTTCTTGTTGTAGCAAAACGAAGGTTTAAATTCTCAACAGGTGAATATTTAATGTGTAACATTGGTAATACTGATGTATAAGTTTTTGTGTTTTCTGCATCAACTACAACATTATTTTCAACCGTTTTACCAGTAACTTTTGTGATAGTATTTGTTGTTCTAACTCCTCCTAAAATGGTCCATTTATCAGATATAGAATACGTTGCCATTGCATAAACAGATGATGTAGTTTCATCTACATTAAAGTTTCTTCCCAATCCTTTTCCTAATTCAGGAATTTGAGAATCTGCAGCATTCAAAACCAAACTACCCTGAGCTGAATTGTATAAATTGTTCATTCCGTTTCCTGATAAAACCGGCCCAAAAGTGTTTCCAATATTAGTTCCGCTTTCTCTTCTCATATAATCTGTTCCGCCTGGCTGATTAATCAAATCTGAACTATAATTTGATAAAAACGGTGTTGGAGATCCTTTCCAATTGTAATATTCATCTCTAAAAGTCGCGATACGATCTTTATCAGTTAATTTCGCACCAAACTTCATTTTAAGATTTTCATTAAAATTGTGTTCGTAGTTTACCGCTGCAATAATATTGTCTCTTTCTACAATGTTGATTTTATATAATTCTAAAGTAGAAAACTTCATTTTTGTCGGATCCGTTTTAAAATTTGGATCTGAATAAAAGTCAAATATCGATTTTGGATTATTAGGATCCAGCATTCCACCATCAGCAGCCCAATAAGCTCTTGGTCCTCCGGCTCCACCGTTTGCAAGAGGCACAGTATTTAAATATTCCGGCTTAACACCAACTCCTGTTTGATTAAATTGAATTAAAAAATAACTGTTGTCTTCTGCATTCGGAATATTTCCGTATTTGAATCTATTTCTATAAGAAGCCAGACTCCAGTCTAAATTTCCGTTTGCCAATTGATGTTTTCCACCTAAATCAATACCAATAAACTGAGTCATTAATTCGTTGTGAATATCTTGCTGTTCAACCGTTAAAGCATTTGTAGTACTGTTGAATTTGTCGAATCTGATTCTGTGTTTGTAATGCGTTTCAGTATCCGAAAGTCCTCCGTAAGTTGCTTTCAGGAAAATTTTATCTCTCGATGAAGGATTAAATTCCATTGCAGCATTCAATCCAGTGGTTTTTCTAATTCCTGTATAATCTCTTAACTCTAATCTGTAAACTCCCTGATCTCCATTTCTTCTGGCTTCGTAATTATCTGTAGCCCAGTTTCTGTCCCAGTATGTACCATTAATAATGTATCCAAATTTTCCGTTTTTACTTTTGTCACCAATAGTAAGCGATCCGCTATAGATTCCTTTATCCGATTTTTGATTGTATCCGCTAAAAATACTTGCTTTGATCGTTCTTTTTGTTGGAGCTGTCTGCGTCGTAAAATTCACGCTACCACCAATCGCATCTCCATCCATATCAGGTGTAAGTGCTTTTGTAGCTTCAACATAAGCAATAAGGTCTGACGGAAAAAAGTCAAATGCTGTAGCTCTCGAAGTCGTTTCTTCTTCAGCTGTCGGAATTCTGTTTCCGTTGATTGTAGTTGATGACCAAAATGGCGGTAAACCTCTTACCGAAACAAAACGTCCCTCACCCTGATCTCTTTCGATCGAAACTCCCGGCATACGTTGTACCGTTTCCGCAGCATTACGATCCGGAAGTTTTCCTATTCCGTCAGCAGCAATTACGTTTACAATGCTCATTGATTTCTTTTGCATGTTCAGCGCTCTTGCCTCACTATTTCTTTGGCTCATTCCGCTTACTACAACTTCGCTTAATTCTTTTGAGTTGCTTTCTAAACGAATTAAACCTAAACTCACATGTTGATTATCTTTTACTTCAACTTTAATATTTTTTGTTTCATATCCTATATATGCGATTTGTAATTCTAAACTACCAGATCTAACATCCTGAATCGTAAAATAACCGCTGAAATCAGTTGTTGCTTTTTGATTGTTAGATAATATAATAGTTGCTCCCGGCAATGGAGATTGTGAGTCGGTAACAGTTCCGCTTATGGTTGCTTTTTGCGCCGTCATGTTCTGCGCAAAAAGTGCAACCGAAAAAATAAAAATTGCCTTGTAAATTGTTTTCATGGTTAATTTGTTTACAAATATTAAATTTATTGAAGCAAATGAACAATTATTTTTATAAATAGTAAATAAATGAAAATTATGTAATTGTTAAAGAAAAGCAAATTTCTGAGACTCCTTTGTTAAGGATTTGTAAAAACTAAAAGCACTAATGAATTGAAAATGACATTAAAACTCCTTTAATTACTGAGGAAAAACCAATTTTGAAGATTATTTAGTACGAAAGAGAAAACGATTTCGAAGCAAAGATTCCTTAACAATTCAATTTTGAAACTATCTACTTATTTACAAATAGTAAACTTTTTGGATGATATTTTACTAATTTAATTAGTTGGAAATAGCTCATATTGCCCCGATCAAATTTGTATTTAGTCCCTATGGGACATTTTTTCTAGGGGTAATAATTTCTTCTACCAATATTTAACTCCTAACGGAGTATTATTCGTGGAGATTGTATAATAAAAGAAAGCTTTATAATTTCCAAAAGGAATATCTCGTAGAGATTATATATTGGTAGAATATAGAATATAAACCACATTAAATTTGTCCCGTAGGGACTACACATTCTTATTATGATCAATTAATATTAGATCACGGCTATTTAAAATTATTTCCTAATCTTAATTTAGCATATTCATCATCTCATTATAATAATCACATTGACCCCATAATTTTTTATTACCAATAACATACAGTCTTTTCTTAGCACGGGTTAATGCTACATTAAGAATATTTGGTTTTTGCGAAGCCCATTTTCTTGCTCCCGATGATTTAGGATCACTTCCTAAAACCAGAAAAACAATATTAGCCTCTTTTCCTTGAAATTTATGCACAGTCCCACAGGATATATTCTCTATCTTTCTGAATTCACTTTCACAAGCATTAGCAACCGATTTAAATGGGGATATAACATAAATATTTCCATTATAACCCACATTTAATAATTGATTGATTTTTTCTTTTAACAGGTCAATTTCTTCACTAATTACATGTTTATTCATTGGGAGATTTACATTTTCAACATGAAACCATTGAGAAGGTCCTATAAAAATTTCTTTAGAATTTTCTTTAACAGCTTTCACCATTTGATCTTCGTAGGCAATTTTATTAGCAATAGAAAACATTGGTTCATCGCACCTTCTATGAGTTCGCAAAGGAAAACCGGTCCATATAGGTTCCAAATTGCTTCCGTTTTTCATATATGTTCCTGATGAAGAAATTCTATCAGCAAGTTGCTGTACAGAAGTTTGTAAGGGAGACCATAATAAATCAACTTTGCTTTGTTGACGTAATTTTGCAACTAGATTTGCTGGTATCGTTACTACTGGCTCTACCTGCAATGGATCGCCTACAATTACACATCTTTTTGATCTCTGAATAATTCCCACCGCAGATTGAGGTGTAGCCTGACCTGCTTCATCAATCAATAACCAACCAATTTGATCCTTATTTGTATTTGGAAATAGTTTACTTACCGAAGCTAAAGTAGTAGAGACAACCGGAATACAAAGAAAAAAAGTGTCCCATAAATTTTGAGCTAGTTTAGCTTCGACCTCGACCCAGCCGAGTATCATTTCAAAAAATAGATTGAGATTATTTCTTATATTTTTTGCATTAGATAGTATAACATATTTATGCAAATTGAGACTTTGAATAAAAATATCGCTTCTTAGTTTGGCAATTTTTGGAGAATAATAAGGCATTCGAAGGTGAATTTCTTCTAATGGTAAATCATAAAATTCCTTATTAAACAATTGTTTATTTTCGATACCAAAATCTTCGTTAAGGCTTTTATTCAGTTTCTGATAATTAGCAATTATTTCCACGCTATTTTTTAAATCATATTCGTATTTATTTCTTTTTGCTTTTAAATCTTCTATCTTTTGTTCCGTCCCTAATAGTTCATTTTTAAAACGATTTAAGGCATCTTGAGAATCACTAAATTGGGATAGGAATAAATCAGCTTGTTTTTTCCAAACTTTAAAAGAATTGGTACCAAAAAGTTTTTGAAAAAAGAAAAAAGAAGGTTTGTTTGATCGAAGTACACCTAGAGCATTTTGAATTCTGTCGCTTTCTAAAAATTCATTTTTAATACTAATCTCCAGTTCTTTTTTTATTTTGTCATATGTATCTATTTCTAAATTTGTTTCCGAAATCTGTTTTTTCAATGATTCTTCGTCTTTTTTTGCTTTAATAAAAACAGGTAATGACTGGTGAAACTCTTCGGCTTTCTTGATAAATGAATCAAATTCTCTATGAAGTTCTTTTAATTTGCTTTTTGTTTTTTCGAATAAATCCTGATTGTAAGCTGTTGAATCATTTTGACTGTCTTTATAAACACTTGACAATAAATCTTCTAAACCCAATACTTGATTTGTTTCATCTGATTTCCAAATGGCAGATTTAAAAACATTTCGATTTTGATTATTTCCTAATGCAGCCGCCAGAATTCCCCAACTTTCTCCCGGAATCAGTTTCCCAGAACATTCTGAAAAATAGTCAACTTCAGGAAATGTAGTACAATCTATCTTTTCTTTAGCAGGAAGTTCTTTTGTTATATTTTCAACAGCAGAATTATTATTACTGGCAATGACAATTCCAAAATCATTCTTTAAATCCGGTTTTAGATTAAAAGAAAATAAATTGAAGCCATTTTCTTTTTCTATTTTATTATATCCTTTCTCAAAGATGTTTTCGCAACCTAATTGAGCTATTATCTTAGCTCTTTTAACAATAATTTCCGAGATTACATCTAATAATAGCGTTGTCTTTCCTGTTCCTGGAGGACCATTTACTCCTTTTATAAATGAATCATTTTCCGCTTTTAAAAACAAATCATTGACCGCACCAAGTTGTGCACTATACAAACTATAATCTATATTAGAAGGCCATCTGCCAACCTGCATTAATTTAGGATTTATGGAATCAAACAACTTATTTTTATCTAAAATAATATCCTTTCGAATAGATTTATCTATAGATAAACTTAAATAATTTTCTAAAGTTTTACTATAATCCTTTTCGCTTAAACCACAAAAATGATTCAAATCGCTTAAATAAAAACTATTCAAAAAACCCGTATCTGGCTTGCTATCCTTGGGAACTTCCTGAGAATACATATAAATTTTTATATCATCTTTGTTCCATATATCAAACTGCTCATGCAGATAGGTTAATTCTTTATTTAAATGCGCCCATAAAATAATATCTCCTTTTCTTAGAGACTCTTCTTTTTCATTATTATTGCTTACACTTAAAATTTCAGGAATATTATATCTGGATTCAAAATCTTCTTTCGATTTTTCCAGGTCAGCCTGTACAATCGACAAGTTTTGTTTTTTTATTAAAGCATTGATTCCAAAAGAAAATGAAGCTGTTACATAACTTTTTTCATCGGGTCTTCCTCCCTGATCAAGAATCAATGCTGATAGGCATGTATATCCAGAAATAGTTTCTTCCCAATCTCCTTTTTTAATTTCACCATCCAGATATTTATCAATTTGGTCAACAATCGTCTTTTTCTCTAATTTCCCAAAAAACAAAGTGTGCTGCAAAACATAATTATTTCTCGTAGCTTTTTTGTTTAAAATCCAAGGGAATATTTGCTCTGTTTTTAACAGTACACCATCATTATTAAAATCTGGAAGATTGAAAATTTCTACATTTCGCCAAAACTCTAGTATATCTTTTTGCTTCAAAATTCTTTTGTTATAGTTTATATTCAGAATAGCTAATATAAAAAATATTCTTACAAAATATACTATACCATACAAATTGAATTAATTTAAAAAACTTAATTATTGATTTTCACTCTCGCTCTTTAATTGTAAAGCTCTTTGCAAAAAACTCTGATGCAAAATCTTGTTTTCGGCTTCGTCAATGGCTTTTAGCAAATTATTCTGATTGTCTGCAATATCCGAAAGAACCTGCGTCATTACACCCCAAACAGGTTCCATTTCTAAAATAAGCTCCTGCCCTTTTGCGGTCAAAACTATAAGTCGTTTGCGCTCGTCTACTTTATCTTTTTTGGAACGAATTAGTTTTTGTTTTTCCAGTTCCTTAAGCAAACTAATGGTCGAAGGATGTGTATAACCTATTTCATTTGCAATTTCAACAACACTCAAAACTCCTTTGTGATGCAAGGTATAAATTACCGGAAACCATTTAGGCTCAAAGTCAATACCATACGATTTATAAAATAAGGCACCGTCTTTGCGCAATTGTTCGCTTAGACGTTGCAATCGCGTTGAAATAGCTAAAATTCCTGATTCGTTAATAATATTCATTCCTTATTTTTTAGTTTTAAATGACAAAATACATTGTCTGCACTCATTACCGGAAATGTTGCCGGAAGCGATTCTTTCTCAACACGCACAAAATGGTTTCTTTCGTAAAAACGCAAAGCAGCTTCTAGTATCGATATTGTTCCCAAATATAAATCATCAATTTCATTTTCTTTACAATAATCAATCAAAGTCTCTAATAAATTCTGTGCAATTGAGAACTCTTTTCCACGGAATTCTTTTTTTACAAACATTTTTCTTATTGCAGCTTCGTTAGTACTAAATTTTACTAAAGCAATCGTACCTACTAATTCATCATCGATAAAAGCACCCCAAAAACCACCGCCACTGGCATAGTAAAAGTTGGTTATGTTTAATAAATCCGGTTGATCTTCTAATGTAATCGGAACGTTAAACTCCTTTTGCTGAATGCTTAAAACTAAATCTACGATAGCATCTGCATATTTATTTTCAATTGGAATAATTATTGGTTTCATATCAATAAAATTAAAACACAAAACTACGTAGTTAAATACATAAATAAAAATATTTAATGATTTATTTGCCACGAAGGCACGAAGGCACAAAGTTTTTAATTTTAAAACCACAGATTAAAGGATTAAAAAGATTAAAAAAATCTGCTTGATCTGCTAAATCTGCGTGAAACAAAAACTTTGTGACTTAGTGCCTTCGTGGCAAAATACCAGATCCAAAAATGTGAAACTTATCACAAAAAAAGAAAAACATTTGCGTATATGACCAATCGGTCATATATTTGTTCTCGTAAAATGAAAACTACCATGACAAAGGGAGAAGAAACCAAACAATTCATTATAGAAAAAGCTGCCCCGATTTTTAATACAAAAGGGATTGCCGCTACAGCTATGAGTGATATTATGGAGGCTACAAAGTTGTCTAAAGGAAGTATGTACGTTCATTTTGAGAATAAAGACGTTTTGGCGTGCGCAGCGGTTGATCATAATATGAAAATTCTGGGTAATAAATTGCAAGCCGAAATGAGCAAAAGCAAAACGGCTAAAGGCGAATTGTTTGCTTATATAGACTTTTTCAGCAATCCTGTAACTCCCCCAATTATTGGCGGTTGTCCGTTGTTGAATTTTGGAACAGAAGCTGATGACACAAATCCTGTTATCAAAGAAAAGATAAATAATGCTATAAAACTGAATCAGCAATTAATACAAACAATTATCAATAGAGGAATTTCAAACAAAGAATTTAATCCGGATTGGAATTATGCTGAGTTTGCAACAATAATGTTTGCCATGATGGAAGGTGGTCACTTAATCTCAAGAATGTCTGGCAACAACGATAAGATGAAAATAATCATTAATAGCCTAAAGGCTATGATTGAAGAAAACAGCATATAATTTTTTTTACCCTAAAAATGACCGTTCGGTCATATAAAACAATAATTACAAAATTTAATTTCAATAATAACATTAACAATTTATAATCAACAACTAATAATTAAACATCATGTCAAAAACAATTTTAATTTCGGGATCAACAAAAGGATTTGGAAGAGCCTGGACAGAAGCATTTTTAGAAAAAGGATACAAAGTAGCTGCAACGGCCAGAAATATTGAATCTCTTCAGGATCTAAAAGCAAAATACGGAGATGCAATCTTACCTCTTACGCTTGACGTAAACAATCGCGAAGATTCATTTGCCGTTGCACAAAAAGTACAAGAGCATTTTGGGACTATAGATATCCTGATCAACAATGCCGGTTATGCTCTAAATGGCGCTGTTGAAGAAGCAAGCGAAAAAGAAGCCAGAGCACAATTTGAAACTAACTTTTTTGGTACACTTTGGTTAACACAAGCCGTTTTACCAGTTATGAGAAACCAAAAAAGCGGTCACATTATTCAGGTTTCTTCTATTTTAGGAATCACAACTTTGCCAAATTTAGGTCTTTATAATGCTACTAAATTTGCTGTAGAAGGCCTTACTGAAACACTTTCTCAAGAGGTAAAACAATTTGGAATCAATGTGACTTTGATTGAACCAAACGGTTATTTTACTGAAATCTGGGGTAATGGATTCAACAGCGAAAGCATTCCTGCTTATGACGGAATTAGAAAAGCAATTGCGGAAGGACATGATCCTGATACTTTTGGTAAAACAAGTGCTACCGTTCCGGCAATTATTAAATTGGTTGAAGCCGAAAATCCTCCTTTACGTTTATTCTTAGGAAAAGTGGCTTTACCATTTGCAAAACAAACTTATGAACAAAAAATTGCAACCTGGGAAGAATGGAATGATGTTTCTGTGGCTGCTCATGGATAATTAAATCCAGTCTTTATAAAACACAAACTGTGCAAAATCAAATAAATTTTGCGCAGTTTTTTTATGCTCATATAGGAAATCTAAAAAAAGCTTCAACAAAAGATTTAAACTTTTTAAAATCCGTATTTATCTGCATTTTTACGAAGTAAATCCGTTTTATCCCCGTTATAAAAAAACGCTCACTTATGTAATTCGCTAAAGAGAAAACACGGATAAAAACAGATTTTTTAGGCTCCTTTTAGAAACCCAACTTTAAAAAGAGTAATTTTAACTTTCTAATTTTATTAAAAAGACACCTTAAAATAGAATTCAAACCAAGGAATAAATATTCTTCAGATTAAATCTATAGGTAAAACTACTTCAAAATGGAAATCGACGCAATTCTAGACGAAATATTCAAATTACCCCAAGAATCAAAAACTGCATTAAAATTAAATATCACTGAGGTAAAATATCCAAAAGGACATATTCTCTTAAACGCGGGTAAAGTTGAATCGAATATCTATTTTATAAAAAAAGGAATTGTACGCGCTTATATAGATCAGGATGACAACGAAGTTACTTTTTGGTTTGGAAAGGAAGGTCAAACAGTGATTTCGATGAAAAGTTATACTCAAGAGGAAAAAGGATATGAAAACATAGAACTTCTGGAAGATTGCGAACTTTATGAATTAAAAAAAGAAGACCTTCAAAAGCTATTTGATACTGATATTCATATTGCAAACTGGGGCAGAAAATTTGCCGAAATAGAACTCGTAAAAACCGAAGAACGCTTGATTTCTCGCCAATTTAAAAATGCCACTGATCGTTATTTGGAATTATTAACGTATCATCCTGAATTAATCAGAAGAATTCAACTGGGACATATTGCCTCTTATCTCGGGATCACACAAGTAAGTTTAAGCAGAATAAGAGCTGAGATAAAATAATTTCATTTTTTATCATTTGTTAAATTTTAATAGCGACAGGAAAAAGAACTTTGCCGCATAAAATTTTAACAATATGAACTGGATTATTCTAATTATTGCGGGACTGTTTGAAGTCTCATTTGCAACTTGTCTCGGAAAAGCAAAAGAAGCTGCCGGCACTGATGCTTATTTATGGTACATGGGCTTTTTTGTATCGCTAACCATAAGTATGCTGCTGCTTATTAAAGCAACTGAAACTTTGCCTATTGGAACTGCTTATGCTGTCTGGACCGGAATTGGCGCTGTAGGAACGGTATTGATGGGGATTTTTGTTTTTAAGGAGCCTGTCGATTTTTGGAGATTGCTTTTTCTTGCTACATTAGTTGGTTCAATCATAGGTCTTAAAGCTGTTTCACATTAATAATGCATACTTTTTTAGTTTTAATATTTTTCGCTTAGTCAGAATCTTTTAAAATCTAATCCGGATATTTTCTAAAGCTCAATTCGAATGAATTGGGCTTTTTTCATTTTAAAATCTCTATTCTCAGTTACAATTGAAGAAATTTTGCAATCAAAATATATTGCCAATAAAAATGGGCTTTCTTGCATAAATAAAATTGATTTACTAATAATATTTTTTACATTTGCGCTATTTTTATTTATTCTAAATAGATTACTTTTGAATGAAGTTATTCTATCTAGAAAATTAACCTTAATCAATCATAAAACAATAAATATCTAAATATGAAAAAGAACCTATTTCTTTCTCTCGCATTAGCTACTACTTTATTTGTTAGTGCTCAACAAAAAAATAGTTTATTAGAAGCTTCTTTTTGGAAAACTGCACCAGATGCTACAGCCGTGAAAGCTGAAATAGCAAAAGGAAACATTCCTTCTGAAGCTAACACTAGTGCATTTGATGTTACAACTCTTGCTATTAATAATGATGCTCCTTTTGCAACTATAAAATTCTTGTTAGAGCAACCGGGCAATCCATTAAATAAATCTACACATGACAATCGTATTTATTTACATTGGGCAGCGTACAGAGGAAATGTTGAGTTAACGGAATATCTTATTACTAAAGGTTCAGATGTTAACCTTGAAGACAGTCACGGCACTACTCCTATTGTTTTTGCAGCTTCCAGCGGACAAACGAATCCTAAACTTTATGAACTTTTCTTTAAAGCAGGAATCGATCCGAAGAAAAAATATGCTGACGGTGCAAATCTTTTACTAATGGCAATTCCGTTTGATAAAGAGCTTACTTTCACTGATTATCTTATCACAAAAGGTTTGTCTCTTAAAGATGTTAACAATAATGGAATTACCGCTTTTGATTATGCTGCCAAAACTGGAAATATCACTCTTCTGAAAAAACTATTAGACAGAAAAGTAAAATATACAGACAACGCACTTCTTATTGCAAGTCAGGGAAATCGTAGAGAAACTACTTCTCTTGAAGCTTATAAATTTTTAGTTGAAGAAATAAAAATAAAACCTACCGCTACTAATAAATCCGGAGAAAATGTATTGCATTTTTTAGCTACAAAATCAAATCAAAAAGAGATTATCAGTTACTTTTTGGCAAAAGGTGTTGAGGTTAATAAACTTGACAAAGAAGGAAATACTCCTTTTATGATTGCTGCAGGAGCCAGAGAAAATGGCGCATTAGAACAATTATTGGCTACAGCTAAAAATATCAACTTACAAAACACAAAAGGAGAATCAACTTTGACACTGGCTATAAAATCAGGAACACCTGAAGCTGTAGCAGTACTTTTAGCAAAAGACGCAGATGTTAAAGTTACTGATAAAGATGGTAATAATTTAGGCGTTTATTTAGTGCAGTCTTTCAGACCTGGAGCTAAACAAGATTCTTTTGATGCTAAAGTAAAATTGCTTCAGGAAAAAGGGTTTGATTTTGCTGTACCTCAAAAAGACGGAAGTACTTTATATCATTTTGCTGTTGTTAAAAACGACTTATCTTTGGTGAAAAAATTAGCTGATTTAAAGATTGATGTAAATGCTAAAAATAAAGATCGTATAACGGCGCTGCATAAAGCGGCAATGATTGCTAAAGACGATTCGATCTTAAAATATTTAATTTCGATAGGTGCTAAAAAAGACATTACAACTGAATTTAATGAAAGTGCTTATGCTTTAGCTAAAGAAAATGAATCACTGACAAGGCAAAATATATCTATCGAATTTTTAAAATAACAATCTTATAAATTCCAAATTCCAATAAAACAAATATAATTTACACATGAAATCAATATTCAAAATAGCCCTTACAGGTGCATTAATCTGCCTTATTTCGTTTCAGGCATCAGCGCAAAGCAAATACAAATGTATGCTTCAGATGTCTAATTATATGGGAGAAGGTGCTTATATTGTAGTTTCGCTAATCAACCCAAAAGGAGAATACGAAAAAACACTTTATGTAATGGGCGACGATAAAAAATGGTATAAATCATTGAAAGAATGGAATAAATTCCAAGCTCAGAAACATGAAGATGTCAGTGCAAAAACCGGAGCATCTGTTACTGGCGGAGACCGTAGCATTACTACAATAGAAATTGAAGATTCTAAAATTAATAAAGGATATAAATTAAGATTTGAGTCGGCGGTTGAAGATCAAAAATACCATGTAAATGATGCCGAGATTCCACTTACAACAGAAGGTCTTGCTGATAAAACAGAAGGTAAAGGATATATTAGATACGTAAGATTAAGTAAAATTTAATACTTTGTCGTTCATAACGAACTTTGTCAAAGTTGCCACAGATTAAAATGATTAAAAAGATTTTCTTGCAGTACGAAAAAAAATCTGTGTGAATCTTTTTATCCCGATTGCTATTGGGAGTGGCAAAAAAAATCGCAATTACATTTCAATAGATTACACTCAATGACTCTCTCTTTCTGGCGTTACACACACTTAGCTTTGGCTTTGTTTTCTTCTTTATTTTTACTGCTGGCATCTGTAACGGGTATCATTTTGGCAGTAGATGCAGTTCAGGAAAAAACACTTCCGTACAAAGCAGAAAATTTTGATTCTATAACTTTAGGAGAAACCTTGCCGGTATTAAAAAAGGAATATTCTGAAATTACCGAGTTAAGTGTAGATTACAATCAGTTTGTAACGCTTCAGGCAATTGACGCTGATGGCAATGATATCAATGCTTATATCAATCCTAAAACAGGGAAAACTTTAGGGAAACCAGTAAAAAAGAGCGAGTTTATTCAATGGGTAACCGGTTTACACCGTTCTTTATTTCTTCATGAAACCGGACGTTTTTTTGTTGGTGTAATTTCCTTTTTACTTGTATTAATTTCTATTTCAGGTTTTGCTCTTGTTCTCAATAGACAAAGAGGAATTCGTAATTTCTTTTCGAAAGTAATAAAAGACTATTTTGCTCAATATTATCATGTTATTTTAGGAAGATTGGCTTTAATTCCAATTCTGATTATTGCACTTACCGGAACCTATTTATCGCTGGAAAGACTCAACTTTTTCATGGGTGAAAAGAAGGAAAAAGAAAAATCAGAAACTGTAGCACTTTCCAAAAAAAATACGGCCGAAAATGTTTTTAATACAACACTTTTGGCGGATGTAAAGAAAATCGAATTTCCGTTTACAGATGATCCTGAAGAGTATTATATTATTGAATTAAAAGACAGAGAAATTGAAGTAAATCAGGTTACAGGTGCCGTAATTACAGAGAAACGTTCGTCAAAGACCGCTCAATTTGCTGATTTGAGTCTTGATCTTCATACGGGAAGAATTAACGGAATTTGGGCAATAATCCTTGCCATTGCCTGCGTTAATATTCTCTTTTTTATCTATTCCGGTTTTGCGATTACTTTAAAAAGAAGGTCAACCCGAATTAAAAACAAATTTAAAGCCGACGAAAGTAACTACATTTTATTGGCAGGTTCTGAAAACGGAAGCACTTTTCGTTTTGCAAATGCAATTCAGAAACAATTAATCAATCACGGAGAAAAAGTACATATCGCCGAGCTGAATCAATATAAAGTTTTTCCAAAGGCGGAACATATTATTCTGTTTTCTTCAACACACGGATTAGGCGATGCACCTTCTAACGGAAATAATTTTTTATCTCTTTTAAAGAAACACAATCAACAACAAAAAGTCAATTTTTCGGTAGTTGGTTTTGGTTCTAAAGCTTATCCTGATTTTTGTGGTTTTGCAGTTGAAATTGATCAACATTTGGAAACTCAAAACTGGGCAGAACGCTTTTTAGAATTGCAAACTGTAAACGATAAATCGGCAGAGGAATTTGTAGATTGGATTAAATTATGGAGTGCTAAAACTGAAATTCCGTTATCAACAACGCCTTCATTATACAATCATGCACCAAAAGGTTTATCAAAACTAATGGTGCTGGATAAAACATTGATTTCTGAAACTGAACAAACTTTTCTGGTTACGTTACGCGCTAATATGAGAGCCAAATTTACTTCAGGAGATTTACTCGCTATTTATCCGGCAAACGACACGAGAGAGCGCCTCTACTCTATCGGAAATCATACCGAAAACATTCAACTGGTCGTAAAACTACATCCTCACGGATTAGGTTCCGGATTTCTAAATAACCTTGTTCCGGGAAATACAATCAAAGGCAGAATCATCAATAATGGGGCTTTTCATTTTCCTAAAAAAGCTTCTAAAGTCGCTCTGATTTCTAACGGAACCGGTATTGCACCTTTTCTGGGAATGATCGAACAGAACAAGAAAAAAACAGAAACACATTTGTACTCCGGCTTCCGAATGGAAACGGAAACTGTTTTAGGTTATAAAAAATTTGCCTCAGAAATGATGGAAAAAAAGCAACTTCACAATTTTCATTTGGCTTTATCCCGTGCAGAAAATCATCATTATGTAATGGATTTAATCAAACACGATGCTGACTTTTTTATAGATTTATTACAACAAAACGGAGTTATTATGATTTGCGGTTCGCTCGCAATGCAAAAAGATGTCGAATCTATTTTAGATAGTTTATGTCTTGCACAGAAAATGAAAAGTATTTCAGAATATAAAGAAAATGGTCAGGTTTTAACGGATTGTTATTAGTTTGAATTGTGTCTCTAAGAGGATGTACCTAAAGGCACATTTCAAATCTTAATAAAACTGTCCTAAAAATGATTTTTATGAATAAATCAATCCTATATAAATTTCTTCTACTCTTTGCAATAATTTCGAGCTTGTCAGGCAATGCACAAGTTTTACGAAAAAGAACAACGCTTCTTATGGGCGGACGTTTTGATATTACAATTGTTGCAAAAGATTCGCTTGAAGCGGAAAAAAATATAGATGAAGTCATTGCTGAAATTACCCGAATCGAAAACCTAATTTCAGACTGGAAACCTACCTCACAAGTTTCTGAAGTCAATCAAAATGCAGGAATTAAACCTGTGAAAGTTGATCGCGAAGTTTTTGAACTAACGCAAAGAGCCATACAATTTTCTGAAGTCACAAAAGGCGGATTTGACGTGAGCTTTGCCGCAATGGACAGAATCTGGAAATTTGACGGATCAATGATCGAAATGCCTTCGGCGGAAGCCATAAAAAAATCAGTCGAAAAAGTGGGTTATAAAAACATTATTCTGGATAGTGTACAATCGACTATTTTTCTGAAATTAAAAGGAATGAAAATTGGTTTCGGTGCTCTGGGCGAAGGTTATGCAACTGATAAATGTCGGGCCATGATGATTGCAAAAGGCATTAAAGCCGGAATTATAAACGGCTCCGGAGATATGAGCACCTGGGGAAAACAGCCTAACGGAAATCCATGGAAAATAGGAATCACAAATCCGTTTGATCCTGAGAAACTTCTGGCGACAATTCCGTTAGAACAACACGCTATAACTACTTCTGGAAGCTATGAGAAATTTGTTGTTTTTAATGGTATACGCTACTCACATATTATAAATCCTGCCACAGGTTATCCAGCCACAGGATTGTGCAGCGTGACAGTTCTTGGTCCCGATGCCGAAACCGCAAATGGTTTAAGCACTTCTCTTATGGTTTTAGGACAAAAAGAAGGTTTGCTATTACTTGAAAAATACCCTGACTATAGCTGTTTAATGATTACGGATAATGGTAAAGTTATCAAATCGAAAAGCTTTAAAATCAAGAAGTTTAAAGCTAAGTTTTAATGAACTGAATAGAGTGCTTTCTATCTTCATGAAGAAACTCAAAAGTTTGTAAAAACAAAAAAATAGCCAAAAGCTATATTACCAGATTACAGAATAAAGCCTAATTTTGCACCAAATAAAAGCACAAATGAATCTGTACGAACTTGTTATAAATGATACTGAAAAAGTAGCACTTGATGATTTACATTTCAGCCAGGAAAATAAAACCGCGTTACTTCAGACGATTAAAGAACATACTTATATTGAAGAACTAAAAAAGTATAATCTTAAAGTTGACAATAAAATTCTGCTTCACGGCCATTCCGGATGCGGAAAAACAACGACTGCAAAAGCCATTGCGACTACTTTAAATAAAAAACTTATTATTATAAATCTCAGTACTTTAATCAATTCAAAAATTGGTGAAACTTCTAAAAATCTAAAAGCCATATTCGACAGAGTGATCTCGGAGAAAGCGGTTTTATTCTTGGATGAATTTGACCAAATTGGTAAAAGCAGGGATAACAATGACAAGGATGTTGCAGAAATGAAACGTTTGGTAAATACCTTAATTCAATTGATTGATTATTTTCCAGCAGACAGTTTACTTATTTGCGCCACCAATTATTACAACAGCATTGACACGGCTTTGCTTCGAAGATTTCAAATTAAATTAAAATTTGAAATGCCAGATGAAAATGAACTTGATAATTATTATGATAAATTATTAGCTAATTTTCCAATTCATTTTCAGGATATTATAAGAAAATATAATGTTTCATACGCTGAGGTAAAAGACTACATCAACACGACAATGAAAAAACAAATCATTGCTGAATTAGAACTTCAGGAAAAACAAAAACTTAGCGAAACAATATTATAATAAAAATGCCTCAATAGTTGAGGCATTTTTATTATAGTATGTTTTTTCAAGAGTACTAATTCCCTGCTTTTATATTTATATTGTTGACAAACAAAAGTGCCTCCATATTACTCATATTAGTAAGGGATAAAATGCCGTTTTTATTTTCGTTTATTCCATTTATTCTAAAACAAAATTCATTGCCGTCTTTGTCCATAAAGGTTAAAAACTCAATATTATCATCTGAATTATTCTGACAGCTATGCGAAATAGTATATCTGAACATTACTTTGAAAGCATTGTTCATATAATTATAAACTTTTCCATCTTGGCTAAATACCCATTTTGTGCTGTGGTTTTGATCACTATACCAAGTTCCGATAATTTTTTTTGATGAAGGATCTTCGGTCTGGTTTTTTCCAGACATTGCAGGGATTTGCAATAACAATAGCAAAATTAAAAATAGCTTTTTCATATCTTTTATTGTTTAATTATGTGTTTGAGTTTCAGTGTTATTTCTGAAACTGTTTTTCCTACTACAAAAATAATAATTAATTGACTAATAAAACATTATAAACTCTTTTAAAATAGCACCTTTTTAAAAGAGTCCGTTGAATCAATAGTTCATGTTCCATCGGAACATCTCATTGGTAGAAAAAAATATTCACATTTTTTGAGATCGTCCCGGAGGGACGTTTGAAATCATGCAATTGGTTCTTTAAAAATATATTGTTCATCATATTCTATTTCAAATGCATTTAGTAGTTTTTGATATTCCTCTAAAAATGTTTCCTTTTTATGATGTTGCTCTTGATTTTGTATGTAACGAATTACATTAGGCACATGACTTCTTGAATATGAAAAAGCACCATAACCTTCCTGCCATGCAAAAGCTAAACATAATTTTTGTTCTTTAATCCATTTACTTGTTTCTGTTTTTACATTTTGGACAAGCGAAGAAATAGATTGAGTTGGACGCATTCCTATAAATATATGAATATGATCGGGCATACTGTTTATACAAAGCATTTTATGCTGATTTGATTGAATTATACCAGTCATGTATTGATGTAATCTGTCTTTCCATTCCTTGTCAATTAATGCCTTACGATATTTTACTGCGAAAACAAATTGTATATACAGCTGTGTGTATGTATTTGCCATTCTTATTTTATATTAATCAATTCAATCAAATGTTCCTACGGAACATGAAAACCATTATTTGTTCACTAGCTACCAATGAGATGTTCCAATGGAACATGAACCTTTCAAAACTATAAAATTTCAAATATAATGCCTTCTCAAAAAGATCATAAGTATATCAAATTAGGGCGAATTACATCAATTAAAAAAATCACAATTCTGATTGTATTTCATGCCTGGAAATGGCAAAAAAAGACGTTATAATCTCTAAATCTCTCCAAACTTCTCTATATTTTGTACTTAACAATTGTCCTCTAATTGTTATTCAGTATATAATTCTATAATAAAAAATCAAAACTATATAACTTTTCTACTTAGGATTGCTGTAATTTTAAGCTATCAATTTTTAAAAGAACTAAAAATGACAGGACACATTTGGGCAGAAAGGCATTATATTTCTTAAAATGTGAATATTATTCTGGCCATTGTGTCACAATTGCTTTTTTAGCTCTTTATAATTATAAACTTTTCTTAAATGATTGACACGGTTACATTTTGGCAGGATTTTCGCTTGTTTTTTTGACAAATGTCTATATGAGTCTTTTTGCGTTGTTAAGATAAACTATAAAAAAAGAAAAAGTCGAGATTGAAAAAATTGAGAACAAAACAGATACTGAACAACTATTTGTATAATAAAAAAGTATAACAAACAAAATTCAACAAATCATGGAAAATTTAAATTTCATAGACCCTCTACTTCACGGAATCACTCCTGAAAAAACAAATAACGTAATACCAAATCCATCTGTAAAACAATTGCTTATTGCCGGAGTAGGTTCACTTATTGCAAGTGCTGTACTAAAAAAAGCAGGGCAAAATAAAACAGCTGCAGTAGTAGGAAGTCTTGCACTGCCATTAATAGCATCAGCGTGCTACAAACAGTATTCTAAAGTTACAAAGGCAAAAAGAGAAATAAATGATAGCAGTGGTATTGAATACAATCACTAAGCTTTTGTTACAGGCTTAAATTTGTTTCAAGTTTTCTTTGTTTCAAGTTTAATGCTATACACAAACTCTTAATAAAATATTGTAGCCACGAATTCACGAATGATTATCTACATCATGTAGAAAAATTCGTGAATTCGTGGCTATTTTTTTTAGTCTAAAGCTAAAGCCTAAAACAAAGAAAAACTAAACCAAACTCCTTCTTTACGAGATGATGTTAATATTCCCTTCGACCCAATTTAATGCTTTGTTGAATGCTTCTTTTTTAAAGCCGTGAAATTCCCCTGAAACTATATAACTAAATCCGTTGGTGAAAGAGATTATGTCTTCAGAATCTGTAATTATAGCGGCACGATTCCATTTTCCAAGGTGTTTTAATCCGAGTAATGCGTCTTTTAACCACTTGTCTGAAGTGAAACTTTCAACATCAGAATCTAAAACTAACAAAAAGTTAATTTCATTGGTTTGTTTTACTAAATGTTCCACTGCAGGGATTACTACATTTAAAAAATCTTCTGTGGTAACTTCTGCTAATGCTCTAAATGCTACAATATTATCTGTTGTGTCAATTTGATGTATCATAATATTTCTATTTTGAATGTTATTAATGCCGGGTGATGTGATTTTTAATTTTTCACTGAAATTCCTATCAAAAATATCTATAGAATATTGTTTAAGTATTATATCATCTCACAGTAATTTTATAAAATAACTATGTTTTTTTTCAACTACTAAGTTACTGATAATCTGCGACTATTAGCTTTTAGTCTCTATATTTTTTTACTAATTGACGTTTAAAGTGATACCTCATTATTTATTGATAATTGGAACGTGAGACGCACTGCTGTGCGCCTCTACAAACCAATCTAATTTTCCATTCCAATTTTTCATTCCAGTTTCCCGTAGAGATGCACTGCTGTGCATCTAACACAAAACATATCCACAACAAAAATTGATAATTAAAATGTAGGATGCACCGCAATTAAAAAACAAAAGCCTGCTTCTTTCGAAACAGGCAATTTGTAAAAAAAAAAATAAACCAACACAAACTTTTTAATTATATCCTTGATTTTGTTTGAATTCTTTAGTCACATCAATTGTCGACTGCGGAATAGGAAATACTCTTCTGTAAGGCTCTGAAAGTGGTTTTGCAGTTCCCGGTAAATCATACTTTCCAAAACGAATCATTTGCGGTCTTCTGTACAATTCCCAGTACAACTCAAAACCTATTTCGTTGTACAATACCGTTTGATCTATTGATGTTAATGGTTGTCCTGATGCACTTCCATATAAAGATTCTCTTTTTCTGCTAGTGCGTAATTTGTTAAGGTCATCCATTGCTAATCCTGTACTTCCTTTTCTAAAATAAGCTTCAGCTCTCATTGTATAGATTCCTCCTAAACGGAATAACGGAATATCAACATTACTGTTACCGTTTCCTCCTTCAGGATCAAATTCATATTTAAAAACACGTGCTCCCTGATTGATTTCATTTTGAGCAAAAACAGCTTGCGAAGGGTTTGCAAAGGTTAAAGAAGGTGTAAAATCCATTCTGGTTGTGGTACTTTTTTCCATATACAATGGAGAAACTTTGATACGATTACCAGTCATTTCAAGAGATCCTGAAGGTAGTAATTTTGGTCCGTATTGTGGTCCGTACTGAATTCCTCTGTTAAAATGAAACCAAGGTAAATTAGCACTTTTTGGTACAATATCCGTTGCAGGAGTACTTACATCCGTGCCATCGTTCATAAACCATGTGCCATCTCCATATTGGTATTTTTGCTGAAATCTTGGATCATTATGATTTCCGTCCCATGTAGCAAAAAACTCTGGCGTTGTACAAGCTGCATTTGTTCCTCTGTTTGCTGCAGATGTTCTCTGGTTACGCTCCATACACACATAAGCAAAACTATTTGAACCGTTACGGATGTAATCTATCTTTTGAGAAATCGCAAAAATAAGTTCTGTTCCGTTCTCATTAGTTCTTGCGAAGTTTTTGAAATAATCACTTTCTAAACTGTATTTTCCTGAATTGATTAGCAATGAAGTGTAATAAATAACACGATCCATATCTGTTCCTGTCCCACTTACGGCAGCCTCGCTAAAATTAAAATTTGAAGCCGCATTATAACGGTCTTTCAATACTGCACGATTTAAATACATTGTGGCTAAGAAACCGTAAGCGGCTTCTTTTGTAAATCTTCCGTGGTGTGTTTGCTGCTCGCCCATACTTGCCAAATCCGGAATTAAAGCTTCAACATCTGTAATCAATTTGTCAATTTGAGTATCTGCTTTTAAGATTTGCAAAGGTGCATTAGGATTCATTGGATCTCTATATGGAGCTTGTCCGTATAAATCTAATGTTGTGTATAAATAATAAGCCAAAAGCGCTTTAGATTCTGCAAGGAATAATTTTTTCTCCGGAATTGAACTTGTTTCCACAGACTGAATTGCAGTTAGAGAACGTGTAATTCCGTTCGTTAATAAATTCCAGTTACCACCTATAACAGCATTATCAGATTTCCATGTAAATTCGTGCATGTCTCTCCATTTTCCGCCATCTCCCCAGTCACTTCCGCGAGTTGGCAAAATAGCTTCATCTGTAGAATATTCCTGCATAGCAAAAACAGCTCCGTGATCTGTAAAAGTTCCGTCTCCTAATCGGTCATAAGCTGCCGCAAGTGCACCCGCCGGATTAGAAGCATTATCTCCTAATACTTCGTCAAGTACAACTTCATTAAGATTTGTACAGCTGGCAAACAACCAGATAAAAGAGTATAACGCTATTGATTTTTTATTAAAAAATATATTTGTCTTCATAATAATTATAGTTTTAAAGTTGCCCCAAAAGTGAATGTTCTTGAAGTTGGATAACTAGCATAATCAATACCAATAGATTGATTTCCTCCATTTGATTTTGGGCTGTTGATTAAAGGATCATAACCAGAATAATTCGTAATCGTAATTAAGTTTTGACCTGTTATGTAAAGCGTTAATCCGTTTAACCAATTGATCTCTTTTAAATCAAAATTGTAACCAATGCGAGCAGTATTTAATCGGATGAAATCAGATTTTTCTAAGAAAAGAGTCGATAAAATTGGAGAGTTTGTTGGGTTTGCACCAGACTCATAATATCCTGTAGCCACGTTTCTGTCAGATGCTAAATTGTTTATGTTTAAAGCATTTAATCCTGTGTTGTTCAACAAATATCCTCCGGTTTGCCCGATGATAGAGAATGAAAATGCAAAGTTTTTGTATCTCATATCACTATTAAATCCATAATAGAAAGTTGGTAGCGCCCCTTCGATAATAATTCTGTCGCTATTATCAATTTTACCGTCTCCGTTTTGATCTTTAAAAATATTAGCTCCTTTATCATCAAAACCTATGTGTTGCAATAAGTAGAAAGATCCTGCAGCATAACCGCTTTTGTAAATATTTGCATTAACTCCAGATTGTCCAGGTCCTGAAATAGTTCCTGTCAAGATTTCTGAAACCGGCAAATCTTCAATTTTATTGTTTAAAGTCGCTCCGTTCACATCAATATTCCAAGAGAAATTTTTAGTATCAACTAATTTTGAACCCAACATAAATTCAAAACCTTTATTGATAATTTTTCCGTCGATATTTGTCCAGATTGTAGTTGTTGGGCTTAATGCCTGCGAAGGAACATTCAAAATAGCATCAGTTGTTGTTTTGTTGAAATAATCTAAAGTTCCGTACAATTTATCATTCCAGAAACTAAAATCTAAACCAGCATTATATTGTGTTACAACTTCCCATTTTAAATCAGGATTTGGCGTTCTGTTTACAGAAACTCCGTTTACCAAATTCAAATCATTGTATAAATAATATCCATCAGCACCAGCTAATGAATAACTTGCTTGCGTAATTTTGTTCTCTACTTCCTGATTTCCTGTTTGTCCCCAGCTTAATCTTAATTTTAAATTATTAAGTGCGCTGACATTTTCTAAGAATTTTTCTTTAAAAACATTCCATCCCAAAGCAAATGAAGGAAAATAACCGTATTTATTATTTTTTCCGAAACGAGTCGAACCGTCTGCTCTTATCGAGCCCGTAAAAAGGTATTTGTCATTGAAAGTATAATTTACTCTTCCAAAATAAGATTGCAATTCGTTTTCCTGAGCATATCCAGAAACTCCAGATTGTGTTCCTGCAAAACCAGGATTAATTGAAGGTGGTACACCAACTCCTTGTTTCGTGATTCCGTCAATACTGAAACTTGTTCCTGATCTTTCAAACTTTTGATAAGAGAAACCCCCAAGAGCTTCAATTTTATGTTTATCTAACAAAAGATTGTATGTTAAATAATGCTCAACCAACGAGTTTTTAGAATCTAAATTGTTTTGAACATATTTCCCTTTCGGATTCAAATCTGTTACGTTTGGATAAATTGTTGTATTTCTCTCTGCTGTAGAACGATCAATACCAACGTTTAATTTGTATTCTAATCCGTCAATAATTCTAAAAGAAGCTTCAAGATTTCCTAAAACTCTCAACGTGCGGGTTTGATCTGTATAAATACTTAACAAATAAGCAGGATTATAATGCGCATTCATGTTGAAATTGGTGTAATTCCCGTTAGCATCAAAAACTGATCTTGTAGGATTTGCCATTAAAGTATGAACAATCAATTGCCCGTTAGAACCACCGTCATCACTTGTAGGAACACCGTCATCTTTAGTTTCGCTAGCCGTAAGATTCATTTTTACTTTTAAACGTTTTTTATCCAAAAACGATTCAGCAGCATTAATTCTTCCTGACATACGTTTGAAATTACTATTACGAATAATACCTTCCTGATCCATTTGTGCAATAGAAGCGTAGTAATTTCCAGATTCTGTTTGCTTGGCAAATGCCAACGAATTGTTTTTTGTAATAGCAGTTCTGTAAATTACATCTTGCCAATCTGTATTTCCACCGTGATCAAAAGCTGGCTCTTTAATCGCTTTTCTATATTGATCAGCACTTAAAACATCCAATTTATTAGCAACATTCGAAACTCCTGTATAAGTATCAAATGTCAAAGTTCCTTCACCTTTAGCGCCTTTTTTGGTTGTAACCAAAACTACTCCGTTTGATCCTCTCGCTCCGTAAATTGCAGCAGCCGATGCATCTTTAAGAACCGTAATAGATTCAATATCGCTGCTATTTAAAAAGTTTAAAGGATTTTTTGCAGATGATGCTCCAAAACCAACATTGCTTCCCGAAGGACTCACGTCGTCATTCGCCAACGGCAAACCATCAACTACAAACAAAGGCGTGCTTCCGCTTCTAATTGATCCAACTCCTCTAATCGTAACATTTACACCAGCTCCCGGTTCACCGCTTGTACTTACAACACGAACTCCGGCAACTTTTCCCTGCAATAAATTATCAGGAGAAATACTAATACCTTGTTTAAAATTTGCTGCTTCAAGCTGCGTAACAGCTCCTGTAACATCTTTTTTAGATTGTTTACCGTAACCAACTACAAGAACCTCACTTAATTCGGCAGCATTTGGCTCTAACTGAATTGTCATAAAACTACTTTGTATAGCAATAATTTTGGTTTTATAACCCATGTACGAAACTTCGATCGTTCTGCCTTCACCCACTGTGATTTCAAATTCTCCATCAAAATTAGAAGTTGTCGAATTTGAAGAACTTGTTTCCTTAACAATTGCACCAGGAATTGGCACTTTATTCTCGTCAACAATTTTTCCTTTTACTTTAATTTTCTCAATTGCTTTGCGAGAAATTGTTTTAGGAGCTTCAATTTTTTGAATTAAAACTAATTTTCCATTAATATTATAATTGAAATTAGCTTTTTTAGAAAGATCGTTTAAAATTAAAGTTACAGAATCATCTGAAAAATCTACCGTATATACCGTATTATCAGCGATAATTGCTTGTCCGTAACTAAATTTATAATCAGTTTGTTTGCTTAGTTTTGAAAAAATAGAAACAAGTGTAGCTTTTTCTGTTTTATTTTTTACTTTTGAATTCTCTGGGAAATTAGTTTTACTGTAACCACTTTGAATGGTCAGTAATGCCAGTACTAAAAAGACAATTCTCTTTAGATTTAAATAGGAAAGTTTAAAATACATGATTTAAGTTATTGGTTTTTTATCGATACTTAATTATTAATCGCAGTTGTTCTCAGCAACTGCTTTTTTTGTTTTTAATCCACTTTTACTATTTCGCCATAAACTTTGAATTTTAGGTTTGTGATATAATTAATTTGTTCTAAAACATTCTCTAATGATGCGTCCTTCTTTATGAACACCGTTAATGGCGTTGCTAATACGTGTTCATTATTGTATTGAAATGAAACTCCATATTTATATTGTAAAATGGTAATAACCTGTTTAAGCGTAGTCTGGTTCAGCGTTACATCTGTATTATACCAATTAACCAAAAATGATTTATCGGCCATTTGTTTCGTCAGTTTTTGCGATGTAAACAAAGCTTCTTCATTTGGAACCAAATCAACACTTTGCCCTTTTGAAGTAACATTTACTTTTCCCGTTACGACAATTACTTCGCATTTTGATTTTGATAACTGAATGTGAAATGAAGTTCCTACAACTCTTGTTTTTATCTCGCCGGAAGAAATGATAAAAGGATGTTTTTTGTCTTTGGCAACTTCAAAAAATGCATTTCCTTTTACGAGCGAAACTTTTCTTTCTTCTCCTTCAAATTTTTCAGGATATTGAAATGATGAATTTGCTGCCAGATAAATTTTCGAGCCATCACTTAATTCGATAGATTTGGGGGTATCTGAGGTTTTAAATGACAGTTGCTTTTCGACGGCAATACTTGGTCTGAAGAAAAATCCTAAACCAACAAGAAAAAGAATACTGGCAGCTGCTATATATTTTAAATAAGGATTAAAGGTTCTCTTCTTTCCTATTCTAAGTTGAATATTTTCGTAAATCTCCTGAGAAACTTCATCTGAATTTCCCATCGAAACATCATTCCATTTTGAAAGTTGATATTGCGTAAAAGCAAAATCGTTAAGTAGATTTTCTTCTGCTATTGAAGTTTTATTTCTGGCACTTTTATCTATAAGATACTCTAAACTATGTTTGATTCTTTTTATCATAATACTTATTATTACTAGTAAGTACCGAAAGTTTAAAATCGTACTATCCAGAAATATTACGAAACCATTAACAGAAAGTTATCTTAAAACTTTTGGTTCAAAATAATGAACGGAGCAAGCCAGGCAAGGTCTTTCAAGCCTTCGCGCAATTGTTTTAAAGCCGAAGAAATTTGATTTTTAACTGTTTGTTTAGAAATTCCGAGTTCATCAGCAATCTGATCAATTGACATGTCCTGAAATTTATACATCAATAAAACTTCTTTTCGTTTCTCCGGAAGTTTATCTAATAAGGAATAAAGTAAATCCATTACTTCAGGATCAATCGACGAAAAATTGTCGATAATATAATCTTCAAATTGATCCTCGAGAACCGTCTTATCAAAGCGGTTATTTTGGTAATGTTTGAAAACCTGATTTTTTACTGCCCGAAACAAATAAGGTTCGATAGCATTTATATTCAACTCCTCTTTTCTTTCCCATAAATCAATAAAAACATCCTGAACTATATTCTGTGCCAAGTCTTTATCCTGAGTCATCGTATACGAAAAGGCATTGAGCTTTTTCCAGTATTCTGAATACGTTTTTTCAAAAATTTCAGGGTTTTTCATAACTTATTTTGGGACTATTTGGTGTTGTAAAATAATAAAATGTTATACCAAAGTTTTTTTCCTGAAGGTTATCTTTAAATTAAGTAATGAATTCTTTTGTTGTATTAATACTACTATTTTCAGGCAGAAATGACAATTGACTTGCAATTTCTTTTTCTTTAACTAACATAAAAACCAAATCCAGCATCTAATTTAGTGCATTCTAAAAAGCTGCCATTTGGATACAAATATTATAAATCAATTTTGAACACGAATTCCACGAATTGGCACAAATTGAAATAAGTTAACCTTGTTTGTGAAATTAATTTCACAAACAAATTAGTGACAATTAGTGCAATTCGTGTTATTTTTTATACTTGTGCCCACATGGTAGAGTTAAAAGGTAATTTTCTAATGCTGCGTCCTCAGTATTCATAAAAATTATACTTTACAATCATGAAACAAATTCTCTTTACACTATTTCTTGCCGGCGCAATCCATAACGGCGTACAAGCGCAAAATGACAATCTAAAAATTAATCAAATACAAGTAATCGGGTCGCACAACAGTTACCGTCAGGCAATCGAAACCGATTTGTACAACATTATTCAGTCAAAAGATACTTCGCGTTCTTTAAAAGGTCTGCAATACACCCATATTTCGCTTACAGAACAATTAAATAAAGGGCTGCGAAATCTGGAAATTGATGTTTTTGCTGATAGCAAAGGTGGAAAATATGCACATCCAAAAGGTTTGGATATTGCAAAATCTGAAGCTGCGTATGATCCAAAAGGAGAAATGAATAAACCCGGTTTCAAAGTTTTTCACATGCCGGATATCGACTTTAGAACTTCTTGTTACACTTTGCAAATCGCTCTGGCAGAATTAAAAAAATGGTCTAATGCCAATCCGGATCACGTTCCTGTTTTTATTACGCTTGAACCAAAAGATGGTGATGCCAATTACTTTGGAACAAAACCGGAAGATTTTACTCCTGAATTATTTGATGCTTTAGACAAAGAACTTCGAAAAGGTTTAGGCAATAAATTAATCACGCCAGATATGGTAAGAGGAAAATATAAAACGCTGGAAGAAGCTGTATTAAATAACAATTGGCCAACTCTGAAAAAAGCTAAAGGTAAGTTCTTGTTTATCCTTGACAACAACGGAGCTAAAAGAGAGATGTATGCTTTAGATCATCCTTCGCTGGAAGGACGTGCCGTTTTCATCTGTGCAGAGCCCGGAAAACCGGAAGCCGCAACATTAATGATAGGCAATTCTGAAGATCCAAAAATTATAGATTTAATTAAAAAGGGATATATAATCCGTACAAGAGCCGATTCTGATACTAAAGAAGCCCGCAAAAATGATTATTCGCATTTTGAAGCAGCTAAAAAATCAGGCGCACAAATCATCACAACCGATTATTATTTACCAAGTACCTTTTTTAATTCTCCTTATCAGATAAAATATGATGATGGGACTTATGTGAGAGTTAATCCGGTTAATGCTGGTAAGTAGTTTTCAGTCGCAGTCACAGTTTTAGGTTGTGGCTGTAATTTTAACCGCAAAGCACGCAAAGATTTTTTTACCTAGTTATCTAAATAAAACGCAAAGTTCGCAAAGCTATATCAATTAACAGCTTTGCGAACTTTGCATTTTTATAAAATCTTTTTTAAGAAAACTTTGCGAACTTTGCGAAAAACCTTAGCGCTCTTTGCGGTTAACTTCACCCGTTTTCAAATCAACACTAAAATGATCTGCCGGAACTTCGTGCATGAATTTATTGAAAATGATCAAAAACAATCGCATTTGGTTTTGCAATGGTTTTTCTTTTGAAGAATCATCTTTATGATTTTCAAAAAACAATTGAGATAATACTTTATATTGTTTAGCTCTTGCAGTTCCTACATCTGTTAAAGCCAATTCATCGGCGCTTCTGAAACGGTAAAAATCTACCAGAAGATCATAACCTGTCCAATTGAAATCTTGCTTTTTGATATTGTTTTGGGCTAAAATTTTATCCGCTTTAGATTCAGCTTCTTCCCATTCTTTTTTGAAGTTTTCTTTATTTTTCAGAATTACATCAAAATCTTTATCCGATTGAATATTGGCTAAAACCAATAAATCTTCTCCCGAAACATTGAGAATAAAATTCTTGAAACCTGCCGGCCAATCATCTGCCAAAAATCTTAACCGAACTAATTCTTTCAAATGAAAATCGGTGAAATCATGATAGTTTTTAGTTTTCAGAATATCAATGTTCCAGATGTCTTTTGCGTTTTGACTTTCTAAAAATTTATATTCCATTTTATATAAATCAAAAAGTTCATTATATCTCGAAACGGCGTCAATTGTTATGGTTTGTATATCGACCAAATTGTCTTTTTTTATAGTCAATAGTTTATATGCAGGAATATAAGCCGCTAATGAAGGTGTCTGAATATTTACTAAAGTATTCCCTTTTACTGTAGTTCTGGTTCCGGTATCATTAATATGCATATGTCCGCCAAAATGAATTTTCAAACCTGCATCGGCAAAAACCTGCGCCACTTCTTCGACAGGAACGCGGTTCAATTGCCACTTATTCGGACCCAATAATTCTTTTATTTCCGCGGAAGCGTCATCATTAAAATCAATCATCGGAAAATGACTAAAAGCAATCAAAGTTTTACCTTGTTCTTTGGCTTGCGCCGAAATTTCTTCGACCCATTTTATCAGGTGTTTTTTATTCGAAAGCACATTATTATAACCTGTGCTTGCTTCTGAATAGTTATTAGAATCTTTTGGATCGCCATCGCTTTTCTTCGGAATATAAACATTGCCATCAATTGCCATAAGCCAAAGTCCGTCAACAGGTTCTACAACATAACTCACATCCGGAACTTCATATCCAGGTGCAACATTATACACTCGGTTTGATAATAAAGCGGCTTGAGAAGCTTTCTCAAAACTGTAATTCTTATTGGTATAAGTCGAAAATGGAGTTGCCCAAAATTTGTACTTTTTATTGGGATAAAAACCAAAATCTTTCAAATTATCAGTAATTCCAAGATAACCCATTTTAGCAATATCGGCAGTTACAACTACAGGCTGTTCAATAGTTAAATTTGGCTTATAAAGGCCGTCTTTGCTATAAATGGGCTGTTTTCTTCCGTCTGCACCAAGAAAATCTTCTTTACCTGATTCTTGAGCAAAAGGTCCAACAGGATCGTGATTTCCTGTTGTGATAAAAAATTCAATATTATATTTTTTTCGATATTGATCTAAAATTTTCTCCAATCCTTTTACATGTATCGGCTGACCGTCATCTGTATAATCACCGGGAAGTGCAACATATTTTATTTTTCGCTTGGCAATATCTTTTAAAGCAGCAATAAAAGCAAAGTAATTTTCATTGAAAATTCGGGTTGAATGCAATTGAGAAGCCATTGTTCGCATTAAAACATATTTTCCTGTTTTCGGATTCAAAATACCTTTATAAGCATTGTCCGAAAATGTTCCGAATAAATCCTGCAAATGAACATCGGATAAAAAAGCAATCTGAACGCCCTCTAACTTCTTTTGATTTTGGGCTGAAATTGTATAATTGAAAAAAAGAAAAAATAGAACTATAAAATAGGTTTTATGAGTGGGTGTAATTTTTAAATTCATTAGGTCAAAATTTTAAAAGGATTTATGAAATGACGCAATCATAAAAAGAATATACAATTTTATGTCTAAAAAACTCAAATGCGTTTAACCTATTGTTACCGAATGATAATGTTTATTGTAAAACTGAATTTTAACCGCAAAGTGCGCAAAGTTTTTTTGTTTTAGATTGTGCATAGTAAACACAAAGTTCGCAAAGCTTTATCAATAATCAGCTTTGCAAACTTTGCGGTTAAATTCAATCTGTCTACTAATAAAAAAAGGCTGTCATTTCTGACAGCCTCTAATTACATTAAAACCTAAATTTAATGCACCTAAAACCATTATGGCGAATGGGTTAAGATTATTTCTTTATAAAACGTCTAACAGTTTTTATTCCGTCTTTTTCTACTAAAACCAAATAGATTCCTGATTTTAAACCAGAAACATCAACACTATTATTGTTTACTTTTTGAACCGAAACAGTATTACCTCCCTGAGAATCTATAATGCTCACATTTGCACCTGAAACCTCAGTTGAAAAAGAAAATGAATCTTGTGTAGGATTTGGAAAAACACTCAAACTTGCAATTCCTTCTTGAGCTGTTATTTCCGGTGAAGCTGTTTTTGCTGTTAAAGCTGTTCCTGATTTTGTGATTCGGAACCAGTTTAAGTTCACACCCGAAGCCTGTATAAATATTCCGAAATTATACGTTCCGGCATTCACATTTACGGTTTGTGATACCGTTTGCCAATTTTGCCATCCTCCTGTATTTGGAATATTAAGTGCTCCTAACTGAATAGTTCCTGCATTCAAATCTGATGAGATTCTGGCACCATTTACGGCACTTGCTACTCTGTATTCAATTACATAAGCACCCGAAGTTGGGAAATTGATATTGTAATATGCCATCCAATCGTTTGTATCTGCATAACCTACATTTAATCCTCCGCCGGTATCTGTTGTAGCCTCGGTTTGCACGCCACTCATTGTTGAATAGTTTTCTGCCTGAATCAAAGTTCCTGTTCCTGGAGGATTACTTCCGGTAATAACCTGATTTACGGCTGTCAATAATGATTTTTCACCTGTAGCATCTTGCGATAATTCCCAAATCATAACTCCTCCCGCATTTTGAACTGCAAAAGTTGTTTTGGCTTTGATTGTTGGAATTCCGTTGTAATAAATTGTGTTTCCAACCTGATCCAGATTTTCTGCTCCCGGATATTGGGCTACGATATTAGCATACGAAATTCCCTGATTGGCTGAAGCTCCAAAACCATATCCGTAAAACGGAAGACCAATGATAGCTTTACTTGCCGGCAATCCTCGTCCTGTCCAGTAATTAAACTGATCTACTGCCATACTATATGGTGAATGCTGCCCCGGACTTCCCGGAGCCCAAGGTCCTGTTGCATCATAAGCCATAATATTAATCCAGTCAAAAGCTGCAAAAGTAGACGACGGCACATTTGCTCCTCCATATCCTTCTGAAAGTGCTGCCGAAATCGATTTTCCATTTGCATGCAATTTAGCCGCAAGAGCAATTACAAATGCTCCATAATCACCATTAATTGCCGGACCTTCAAGATCTACATCGACACCATCAAAATTATGAGCAACCACATAATCATATATTTTTTGGATAAAAGCCGTTCTGTTGCCACTCGTAATAAGATTAAAATAATTATCACGAATAGCGCCTCCTTCAGATACTGAGCCTCCACCCAGCGAAACAAAAACTTTTACGTTTTGAGCGTGCGCTGCATTAATGATTGTGTTAGATCCTGAATTAAAAGACAGGTATCCGTTTGCATCGGGATTTTCGAAAGCAATGTTAATATGGGTTAATTTACTGTACTGAACGCTGCTCGAAAACGCATTCAAGTCGACCCAATTGGGGATATAAGCTATTACTTTTTTCTGGGCCATTGACAAATTGAAAACTCCCAAAACTAAAATGATCGTCCATTTTAGTGTCATTTTTTTGTAATTGTTTTTCATGGTAATTGTTTAATAGATTAATAAAAATTTGTAAATAATGGGGTGAAGATTTTAGACTAAATTTAAGAGGCAAGAGACAAGATTTTATATTGATTCACAAAATCTTGTCTCTTAAATTTATAGTCCTTGCCTTATTTTTTAATAAAACGTTTAATCGTTTTTGTTCCGTCTTTTTCAAAAACTACTAAATAAATGCCTCTTCTTAAATGCGAAACGTCTATGCTGTTGTTCGAGAATTTTTGTTTTGAAACTATATTTCCGGTTTGAGAATCTACAATACTGATATATCCTCCGGTAACATTTGTGGTTACAAAAAGTGTGTTTTCAACAGGACTTGGATATACATTTAAGTCCGTTTCAACTGGTTCATCTTCAATTGCAACCGAAGCCATTTTTGCACTTGAACCTGTTTTTGTAATTTTAATCCAGTTGATATTCATTCCCGTATTTTGAATGTAGATTCCAAAATTGTACGTTCCCGCATTCACATTTACGGTTTGTGATACCGTTTGCCAGTTTTGCCAGCCTCCTGTGTTTGGTACATCAACATTTCCTAAAACAATAGTTCCACCGTTTAAATCCGATGATAATTTACCTCCTGTTACAGCGCTCGCCACTCTGTATTCGATTAAATATGAACCTGTAGTTGGAAAATTAATGCTGTTATAAGCCATCCAATCGCCAGTTTCAGTATAACCAACATTCGAACCTCCGCCAGTATCTGTGGTCGCTTCAACCTGAATTCCGCTCATTGCAGAATAATCTTCGGCCTGAATTAAAACTGCTGTTTGAGAACTTGTAGCCGGAACTAATTTCCATTGTCCACAAGTCTGGTTGTTATTATCCCATTGCTGTACAACTGCTCCAGAAGCTGTACTTGCTCCGGCAACTTCAACAATTCTACCGCTATGTCTGGCAACAATTTTGTAGAATCCGTCACCTGTAGCAACCAATACAAATTGCTGGTTTGTGGTTGCATTGTATGGATATTGTTCTACATGCGCTCCATTGTCTTTGTTGAAATTGTTTACATCTAAAGATTGTCCGCTATGATTGGCTATGATTTTGTACAATCCATCTCCTAAATGTGTAAACGTAAATTTCTGATTGTTCCCTGAGTTTAAAGCGCCTTGATTAATAGCTGCTCCGTTAGATAAACTCGCGCCCCAGACATCCATGTATAAATTACTGTTTCTGTTTTGCAAAAAGAAAGTTTGGTTACCTAAAGTTGTAGTTCCGTTTGCCAGAATTCTAATCGAAGTTACTTTGTCATTCCAAGTTGTGTTTAAACACGCATTATCAGAATTAATCACTGTTGATGCTCCCGTAAAATTATCATCCTGATACAAAATCGCCTGAAAACCGGGAGTGATTTTAAGTGATGAAATATCATCATTCAAAACGCCTAAAGTATTCAAACGCGCCAGATTATAATCTCCAATAGTTAATCCGCCAGAAAATCCTGTGTAGTTACAATCTTTATAAACGGTGATTACATCTGTTGTAGCCGGAACTGAAGGTACTGTTCCTGCATATCCTCCAAAAGTGGCAATGACTTTTGTAGGTTGCGGAGTATGAAGTGATGGCGACTGATCTGCCACATCATCATAAGCAAATCCATAAGCCAGATTATCAACACTTATTCCTGGTAAATGCCAGAATTTAGAATAATGATTGGTGGGATTCGTTTGATAAAATTGTGCTGCATTATACCAGTTTTGCTGTCCCGGATTAGCAGTTGTCGTATTCACCATATGGCGGTTAATAGCCGCTGTTAATTGCGCCTGAACTACAAGATCGAGATCTCCGTCGACCAATCTTCTGTCCAGAACGCCCTTTCCTTCAAGAGCTTCCTGCGTTGTTGGTCTGTTTTGAACACGCCCTGTACGTCCCACAAAACCACCTGATTGTCCTACGACTTCGAGTTGTTCTCCAGCAACCCTTCCTTTGAAAACTCCGGCATCTCCGGCATAAAATATTAAATCTTCATTTTTATATTTATTCCAGATTGCATCAATGTATGATTTTAAATAATTAGCCTGAGCCCCAACACTGGTTCCACCTGTTCCATCGGCGAAAGCAGGAGTTTTTGATGGTGCTGTAATTTCGCCTGTCGCATCATTAACACAACCTTGAAATTCTGCCGGAACATTGGCTTTAAAAGCTGCCACAATATCAGCGTGTTTCTTTAGTTCTCCAACTCTTTTTTGATATCCGTTGGCGCCAAATAACTCCAATCCCATTGGGTATTTATACGAATCAACTCTCGATGGATTTCCAAAAAAACCGTATTGATTATTAGTCAATTCGATGATTTCATACAAAATTCCTTGATTCGGGTCAGTTGCATTCAACGGATTTGGCGATGTATATCCTGACGGAGCTCCACTTGCTCCAAAAAAGTAGAAATACAATTGTTGTCCTTTGGCAATAAAAACCCTGCAGCCTGCAATTTGTGGCAGCGTAAAAGTTTTGTTCGGAATATCACTCAATTTAGTAAAACACGCAGCGTATTTTGAGTTTTGTCCCGGTCCGGTATTCCCGCCAATTGTTGGTCCTGTAACGGTATTATAAGACGAACTCATTGGCAAAACCTGACTTGTTTTGGCATCAACCCAAACATGATTTCCCGTATTATAATCAATACCTACAATGGCAACATACAATTCGTTGTCATTAAATGTTGAGGTATTACTAATCGTAAACGGAATTGGGCCTTGGCCATAACTAAAATTAAATAGCAATGCCAACAGCAATGCAGCAAAAAGTTTTTTTTGTAATTTAAAATTTCTCATTGTTTAATTGTTTTTGGTTAATAAACTCGTTTTTAATTAATTAGTAAGAATGAGAAAATAAAATCTATAAAAAGTTGGGTGTAACTATTAAGGATCATTACACCCAACTGTATTTTGGTTATTGCTTAATCAATTTTTTAGTCCAGCTTTTCTGATCAGATTTAAAGTTCAGAATATAAATTCCTCTTCTAAGTCTGCTGATATCAATTAGACCTTCAGTAGTATTTGCATCAAATTTATTTTCTGCTACCAATGTTCCTAAATCATCATAAATTGTTACGACTTTGTTGTCTAGTTTTTCAGGCAATGAAAGTTGAATATAATTGCTTGCCGGATTTGGATACATAACAAAAGTTGTAGTTTCGGCTTGAGTATCTTCAATTATTGCCGAAGCTTTTTTAGCTGTTGAAGCAGATCCGTAAGCTTCTATTTCATACAATGAATATCCGTATGGAGTCAGAGCTTTAGTATTGCATAAAATTCGAATGTATCTTCCGGTTCCGCTTACTACTAAATCATCTGTTCCACCATCGCTGGCCGTTTGTGTGTTTACGGTTTCACTTTCGGTGAAAACATTATCAGTAGAAATTTGCACTTTGTATTGTGTTGCGAAAGCAGCTTCCCATTTCAATACGACGCGATTGATGTTGTAATTGCTTTGAAGATCAACATAAATCCATTCGCTTGTATTGGCAAAACTACTCGCCCATCTTGTTCCTGCATCTCCATCTGTGGCTTTCGCCGAAGAAAAAGTCGCATTCTCTTCTGTAGAAGCTGTAGCGGTTTTGGCTAAAGCCAAATTGACATTGTTGGTTGGAGGCGTAATATTTCGAACAATAACATCGCTGAAAACTCCTGTTGCCAAAGTTCCATTTGCATGAGATGTTACAGCCATTCCCACATAAACAGTACTCGCCATTGCAATGGTTCTTGGTGTACCGAGTTGCGTCCACGTAGTTCCATTATCTGAAGTATAAGATGTAAACACGTTTCCTGCTCTTGTAACACGAATCCATTTTGGAGCCGTTCCAGCCGCTACCGTAGCAGTTGTGATTCCTGAAACAGTATCTCTTGATAAAAATTCTACGCCTGCTGCCGCGCTAACATCTGTCATGGCGTGTTTAGAAGTTGCAGTTAAAGTTTCTCGAAACATTACTCCGGCTTTTGCATATGTATTGGTGTTTGTAAGTGAATTTACTTTGGCGATAATTTCAGCATCACCGGTTATTGATTGATTTACAAATTGAAACTGATCGCCTGTATCCCAAATATCATTTCCTGATCCTTTGATCGTGAAAGTTCCACTTGCGTGAGTGGCTTCTCCCGCAGGAGTTACAGCACCTAAATCTGTGCTTACCCACGGCGCCGGTAAAGTTGCAGGTGGATTTTCTGTATCAACTAAATTTACCACTCTGATATTATCAAAATAATAAGTGTTTCCTGAGCTTGTTCCTGGTTCTAACAAGAAAACAAAACGATTTACTTCACTATCTAATGTTGAAGCATCGGGAGAACTTGCGTATGTAAATACAAGCGTATGCCAAGTATTGGTTTGTTTTACAACTGCCTGATAAATACTATGTCTGCCAACTGGATAATTTGACGGAACCGAAGCACTGCTTTCTGCCTGCCATGAAATTACAGATCCAACCGGAGCCGAAGTATACACATCCATAGCAAATTTTTTAGCTCCTGATTTGAATTCTCCTATATTGGTTAATGTAGTGTTGAATGAAAAGTTATCATACAACTCTGTTGATTTTCTAACATATTTTCCAACATTCGTAGAAGTATTAATTCCCGTCGCACTTGGATTTGGAGTATTTGGCGTATACGTTCCAATAGCATCTCTAAACGTGATATTGTGAATCGTTTGATAATCTTCGTACACAACTCCAGGCGTATAAGTGTCCGGTAATTTAGTAGAACCAATTCTGATATTATCAAAATAATACGTGTCGTTTGTATAAGAACCTGAGTTCGCCAAAATCACCATTTGGTTTACCGCAAGATTTGAAGTTCCCGCGTCAGGACTTGAATTGTAATAGAAAGTCAGCGTTTCCCATTGATTTTGTTTCGTTGTGATCGCTACATAATTACTGTTTCTTCCTGTTGGATAATTTGCAGGAAGTGATGTCGCGCTGTTTTCTAAATTCAGACTTACAACCGTACCAATTGGCGCCGAAGTATAAACATCAATCAGGATCTTATTCGTCTGATTTTTCAATAAACCGGCATCTTCAATCGTACTTTGCGTATTAAAGAAAAGCACATCATATTGTTCCGTTACATTACGAACATACTTCGCCACATTTGCAGAATTATTAACCGAATTTGTTCCCGGATTTGCAACCACAGAATAAGTTCCGGTTGTAGTTCCTTTGATAATTTTATTGATTCCGTCGTAGTTTTGTAAAACATCTGTCGCAATAATTGGCTTTTCAGGCGCAGCTTTTGTCAGCAGATTATCAAAATAATACGTCGCTCCGGAATTCGAATTAGATTCAAAAAGAAAAACTACATTATTGATTGTCAATGCGCTTGTATTTGGGTCAATCACTTTTTCGAATTCAAATTCGATCGTTTCCCATTTGTTCTGAACCGTTGTTGTGGCTTTGTAACCGCTATGTCTTCCTGATGGAAAATTTGTAGCCGTTGTAACCAGACTATTCTCTAATTGCATCGAAATTTTAGTTCCAACAGGCGCCGAAGTATAAATATCAAAAGAGATTTTCTTTCTGCCATAAACATAATCATTAGCATTGCTGATTACTACATTTTTGATATTTAGAACATCATATAATTCAGAAGCATTACGAACATATTTCCCCACAGAAGCCGAAGTATTGATTCCCGTAGTCGACGGATTTGCAACCACTTCTGTTAAAACTCCCGTTTTAAGTCCGTAAACTATATTTCGATTCGTTTGAAAATCTTCGTAAATTCTTTCTACCGGCAAAGGAACTTCAGTAGTTACAGCCAGTTTATAAGTATTTGCAGCACATCCCGAAACTGTAGTCGCTACCGAAACATCTCCCCCAGACGTTCCCCAGTTTACAGTAATCGCATTTGTGCCTTGTCCTGACGTAATTGTTGCTCCCGCAGGAACTGTCCAGTTGTAAGTTGCACCAGCAATCGTATTTATAGAATAGGTTTTACCCGTTTCGTTGTTATATACTTTTGCATCGCCCAAAACTCCATAGGTAAAACTTCCGCTATAAACGCGAACGTAATCTACTTGCAGTTTTGCCGGAAAATCAGCTGGAATTGGTTCAACACCAGCGCCATTTACACTTGTATAAGGCGTTCCTGCGCTACCAACAGCCAGATTTAAAATAATATAAAACTGTTGATCGTTAAAAGGCCATCCGCCATTTACAGTCGTATTTGGTGTCGCAGTGTGAAATAAATTTCCATCAATAAACCATTTTATGATATTTGGTCCCCATTCTACAGCATAAACGTGAAATTCTGTAGACAAATCAGTTGGAGAACTATAACTTCTTCCTGTATAATGATAACCACCGCCATCATAATGAATCGTTCCATCTATGGATTTTGGGTTTCTGTGTTTGGCTTCCATAATATCAATTTCTCCTGTAAAAGGCCAATTTGATGTACCAGCCGGTAACATCCAGAATGCTGGCCACGCGCCCATTCCAGATGATAATTTCATACGAGCTTCAATTCTGCCGTATTTTATAGCATATTTTCCTTCAGTAGTTAGTTTTGCCGAAGAATACGGTTGAGCCGGAAATTGAGCATTTGGTTCATACTTTGCCTCAATGTTCAAATAACTATCCGTTCCTTCCTTGACAATTGTTGCCTGATTAGGATCGTAACGCTGTGCTTCGCCATTGCCGAAGCCACAAAGCGATGGACAACCGTTTCCTGAAATGCTTTGCCATTTGGTCGCATCTACAGTTGTACCATTAAATTCATCTGACCAAACCAGTGTGTTACATTGTGAGTGAATTTTTAAAAAAGGCGATAACATAATAAGAGTCATTATAAAACACCTCTTTAAGAAATAGTAATTGCTTTTCGGTGGTCGGCCGAAAAAAGAGTCTTTTTGATTCATTTTTTTAGTTTTTTGTTAGTAAAGTGCTATTAACATAACAAAGTTCATTTCTCAAAGAAAAGCACATTATTGTATTAATAAGATGACAATATTAACAAATAAACCATCCTAGGCGTCAATTTATGGCTACGGTTTGACTACGGTGTTTACAAAAAAATGTAATAAATAGTCCATGAAACCCATCAAAACCACATCAGATTTTACTTATTAATAAAAACTTCAATTTGTGCAGTTATTTTAAACCCATAAATTTTTATTTCACGCAGATGTGGCAGATTGAGCAGATTTAATTTTGATATTAATCAGCACACATTTGCTTAAATCTTTTTAAAATCTGCGTGAAAAATATATGTTCAAAGTAGATTTACGCATTTTTGTCATTTCGAAGGACGGATTAAAATCCATCCTTACAATATAAATCGAGCCGAAGGCTCTTTACAAAAGTTCCGGAGGAACGATCTATTTTGTAGCAACGGATTTTAATCCGTTGAAACGTTAGATAAAACATATGCTAAATCTTCGTGCAATATATTAAATGTAAAAATCAAAAATTCAGGATAAATTCTGTGATATTTGCTTCAGATGAAAGCTGTAGTTTTTTACGAATACGATATCTGGTATCTTCAACACCACGAACAGAAATTCCCAAAAGCGGAGCAATTTCTTTCGTATTGAAATTCATTCGCAAATAAGCACACAATCTCATATCACGCGGAGTCAATTCCGGAAAACTGATTTTTAAGCGTTGCATGAAATTATCATGAAGCTGATTAAAGATCTCTTCAAACTCATTCCAGTGCTGATCGCCTTGTAATTCGTGATCAATGATTCGGTTAATTTTGGTCAATAATCCATAATTGGTATTAAAATCATTCTTCTTATCAATCTGACCAATAAGATCTTTTATAGAAAGCAAAATTTTATTTAAATGAATAAGATTCACCGTATTCGAAGCCACTTTTGCATTCTTGAGATTAATTGTAGCTTCGAGATTCTCTCGCATAATTGCCATATTTTCCTGTTCTAATATCAGTTTTTGCTCGTTTAATTCGGCACGATTTCGCAAAAGTTCTTTTTCCTGATTCAATATTAATTGCTCTCGATCGCGTTCTGCCAAGTTTTTCTGG
This sequence comes from uncultured Flavobacterium sp., assembly GCF_963422545.1. Taxonomy (NCBI): domain Bacteria; kingdom Pseudomonadati; phylum Bacteroidota; class Flavobacteriia; order Flavobacteriales; family Flavobacteriaceae; genus Flavobacterium; species uncultured Flavobacterium sp. Next base: position 48,576 of record NZ_OY730230.1, on the reverse strand, counting down.
TATTTGATAATCGTATAAATCAAAACTCCAAAAAGAACCAAATACAAAATATAAGCCCAACTGGTTCTGTACCAAGGCGGCGAAATTTCAAACTTAAAAACAGCTTCGTTACTTACAACATCGTAAATATTTTTTGCCCTTACGTGAAAAATATATTCATTTTCGGGCAAATTGGTATACTCTTTTTCCGTCTGAAGATTCCAATCTGACCATTTTGGTTCGAAGCCTTCCAGCCAATATTCGTATTTCGTAGCATCGGCCTCATCGTAACAAAGCGAAGCAAACGAAAAATGCAAAGCGTTATTAGAATAGGATAAAACTGGCGAGTACTTACTATTTCCCGATTCTGTCTTTGTAGGAAGTACATCATATCTACTGGAAAACAGCAAACTGTCTTTCGGAAAAATACACTTAACCTCAGAAATAACTGCTTTATACTTAGACTGATATTTCTTGTTTTTTGTGTTATTATAATGAATCAAACCATCCTGAGTGCCAAAGAAAACATCACCGCTTGCAGTTGTTTGAATGTTCTCAAAACCCGGAACATATAAATATCGGAGCTTTCTAAAAGGTAACTCTTCTACAGCAAAATTACCGTCTGATTTTTGAGTTATTTTTCCGGTATTCTCTCCTGAAATGTACCAGATATTCTTTTGGCTATCTTCTTTAAGCAAACGAATATGACTGTCCATTCCGAGATATTTCTTGAAAAGAAGATCCGGAATCATTTTCTTTGAAGCTGCATTTTGTTTGTAAACTCCTTTTGTTGTCCCAAAAAGTATTTCATTGTTTATTTTGAAAGTATTCAAAAACAAACTAGACGGAAAACCTGCTTCCTGATTATAAAACTGAAGACTTGAAACGGCGTCGAATGTTTTATTGAATTTAATCTTGTAAATTCCTTTATATCCGTGAGCAATCCAGATAGTATCTTTATCTGTTATAATAATCCTGCTGCTTTCTTCAAAACCTTTTATTTTGTGTTGATACACCCAGGAATTATTTATGTTCTTTAGTAAATACAAGCCATTATAACCGCCAACAAGCAATAAATCAGGATGATTCGGAATAATCACACCTTGCCAGGCGCCATCTGTTTTGGCTAATAATTGAGCCGAATTTCCTTTTATTTCAAAGATTCCGTTCTTTTCAAAAGCCAAAAGCGAATTCCCAAAAACACCAACATTCCAAACATTTTCAGACATTCCTGAAATATGCTGAAAGTGTACATTTTCATGTTGGCCGTTTTTATAAGCATTCCAATCCAGCCAAAAAACACCATTATCTGTAGCAATATAAAGTTTGTTTTGATAAATCTGACTGCAATATATTTTAGTTTCAGAATTTGATGCATCCAATATCTTTGACAAAGGTGAAGCTATCTGAATCAACGAAATTCCTTCTTTTAAAGTTACCCATAAATTACTCTCAGAATCCGTTTTAAGATTGGTCACATAATCATTCTGCAATCCCATTTGTTTATTAATATGCTGAATCAAATTTCCTGCACTATCTATAACTATCAATCCGGTTTGGCGTGTCCCGATTCCAAAATATCCATCAGAAAGCAAAATACCAGTCGAAATTTGATATTGCTTAAACAAATTATCTGCTTCGGTTATAAATGGTTTTAACTGATTATTTTTATAAATAAAAAGTCCTTTTTTTTGTGTAAGAAGCAGCAAACCCATTTTAGTTTCGAAAATCTTCCGAATCTTCATTCCGATAAACTCGGCACTATTTGGAATTTCAACTAAAACATCCTCTTTCAGTTTCAACAAGCCTTTTTCATTATCTGAAACATAAATATCGTTATTGACTTCAAAAAACTCATCAAACTTTGCATTCGGCTTTATTACCTTGATTTTATTATTCTTATAAATAAATATTCTTTCATTGGAGAAAAACACAACTTCATTGTTTCGAATTACGGTATGCAAAACATCTCCAAAATTCTTAGCCGAATCCGGAACCAATTTTACTAAAGAGGTATATTTATATTGCCCGTTTGATAACTGAACCGTATAGCCAAAATCGCCCTGAGCGCCCACATACATTTTATTATTTTTATCAATCGCAAGAGATCTAACCATGCTCTTGTTCTCAGGTTGTGTAACGATGCTCCACCTTACGCCATCAAATTGCATGATTCCAAAATGGTTGGCAAAAAACATCATTCCGTTAGAGTCTTGTAAAAGATCCCAGTTTTCTGAGGCTGCTTTATATGTTTTCGGATTGTAATTGGTGATAAAAGGAACTCCAATTTTTTTAATCTGAGCCTTAACAACCGGAGATAAAAAGAGTATTGATAGAACTAAAAGTCTAATTAAAAATTTCGTCATTTTGTTTCTGTCTGTAGGTTATTTCGCGGTGTTTGAGAACCACAATCTTAAAAACAACTACTTGGGGAGAGGCTGTTTTTAGGGTAAAAAAAGACATTCTTATTAATACTATTAAAATTATAATTTTACAATCATTCGTATTAAAAAAAGAGAATATCTATATCCAAATATATAAAACTTTATTTTAATGCAACAAATTACATTCTAATTAGATAATTTGATAATGATAAAAAATTAGACAATGTGGGAATTAGAAAATTAGATAATTTAATCAATTGTTGAATTTTATTTATCTGCAATCATGTCATTTCGAGAAACAAAAAATTGCGCTAGAAACTTACACGCAGTTTAAACCCGACAGGTTTTTAAAACCTGTCGGGTTTGGCGCAATCATCTTATGTAAAGGAACTTGAAACTTTTAAACTTGAAGCATTATTTAACCACAATTTTGTCATTTCGTAGAAGAAAAAATCACACTAGAAACTTACGCACAGTTTAAACCCGACAGGTTTTAAAAACCTGTCGGGTTTGACGTAAAACAATGTAAACCAGAAAGTTGTTAATAAGTTTGTGCGAATTTTATTAACTAAAACCTTTTTTTCTTTTAATTTTAATTTCGAAAAATAGGTTACTAAATTTTGTAGCAAAAATATCCTCAGAAACCTAAAATCATTTCTTAATTCAGTCATTTCTTTGGGAATGCGATAACTGTTTTGTAACCTCTTAAAAAAGAACCAAACGGAATTTACAGCCGCCGAAAATAGAATGTGAAAAACACTGAAAAAACAACTTAAAAATGAAAAATTATGAGTACTGAAAATGAGAATTTAAAAAAGAAAAATGCTGAAAACATCCCCGATCTTGGGTTTAACTACACTGAGGAAACTGTTAGCAAACCAGAAGCCAATAATGTCGTAAGAGGTAGCTATGGGTTGAGGGATGCGGATGGAAAATTCAGAACTGTTACCTATACTACTGATAGCAGGGGTTTCCCTCCAATGCCAGACCCAAAAGATTCTGATGTTCCTACTCCTCCCGGCGAATAAGCAGATAAATCAATTGAGGTTTTTAGCATAGAAACTGTCTTCTAATTAAATGGCCACAAATTTGTCAGATCAAATTTGTGGCCTTTATAATTATTAAACTACTGATTTCAAAAAAACTTTTACTATAAAACCTGAAATTTTTCAAACCTGAAATAAAAATTTAAAGGAGATATTAAATTCATTACCAACATTTTGGACATATTTACCCCAATAATGTATTTCTATTAAACATTTGATTCGTAATTTTATGGGGTTGTAAAATTCCTGTTAAATTCAAAAAAAACAATCAAATGTCAATATCCTACGAATCAAGATATGCTTCAAGTCCGCAAGCCGTAAAACAATACGATACTACGCAATTAAGAGCAGAATTTTTAATTGATAATCTAATGAAAAAAGGCGAAATCACGCTCACTTATTCGCATTATGATCGTTATATTGCTGGCTCTGCAGTTCCGGTTTCTCCACTAAAACTCGAAACTATTGATCCGCTTAAAGCGTCTTATTTTCTGGAAAGAAGAGAATTAGGTATCATCAATGTTGGTGCAAACGGTTCTGTTGAGGTTGACGGAACTTTGTATGAATTGGGTCATAAAGATGCTTTGTACATTGGGAGTGGCAATAAAAAAGTAATTTTCAAAAGCGATGATCCTCAAAATCCTGCTTTGTTTTATTTAAACTCAGCTCCTGCACACACGCAACATCCAATCAAAAAAGTAAGTTTGGCTGAAGCCAATAAACTACAACTTGGAACAATGGAAACGGCAAATCACCGTACGGTAAATCAAATGATTATTGGCGGAATCGTAACTACCTGTCAACTGCAAATGGGAATGACAGAACTAAAACCGGGAAGTGTTTGGAATACAATGCCGGCGCACGTTCACGATCGCCGTATGGAAGTCTATTTCTACTTGGATATTTCCGAAAATCAGGCTGTTTGTCATTTTATGGGAGAACCTCAGGAAACCAGACATATCTGGATGAACAATCATCAGGCAGTTATTTCTCCGCCTTGGTCAATACATTCAGGTTCAGGAACCAGTAATTATACTTTTATCTGGGGAATGGCGGGTGAGAATTTAGATTACGGAGATATGGATGTTTGTAAAATCACAGATTTAAGATAAGAAAATGACAAACTTATTTGACATAAAAGGAAAAATTGCCCTGATTACAGGAAGCACACACGGACTGGGAATGGCAATGGCAAAAGGACTTGGACAAGCCGGAGCAACGATTATCGTAAACGGAAACTCCTCTCAGCAAAAAATTGACGATGCTGTAAATGAATTAAAACAAGAAGGAATAAACGCGATTGGTTATAAATTTAATGTAACCGATGAAAAGGAAGTTATTTCGGCCATTCAGAAAATTGAAAGCGAAGTTGGTCCAATTGCAATCCTGATTAACAATGCGGGAATCATTAAAAGAATTCCGCTTATCGAAATGGAAGTTGCCGATTTTAAAGAGGTAATTGATATCGATTTGGTTTCTCCTTTTATAGTTTCAAAGCACGTTGCCAAAGGAATGATCGAAAGACGCCAAGGTAAAATCATCAACATTTGCTCGATGATGAGCGAATTGGGCCGAAATACAGTTGGCGCGTACGCTGCTGCAAAAGGAGGTCTTAAAATGCTGACCAAAAACATGGCAACCGAATGGGCAAAATACAATGTACAGATCAACGGAATTGGCCCGGGATATTTTGCCACCGAACAAACAAAACCTATTAGAGTTGACGGACATCCGTTTAACGATTTTATCATCAGCAGAACTCCTGCTGCAAAATGGGGTGATCCGGGTGATTTAGCCGGAGCAGCCATATTTCTATCTTCCAAGGCCAGTGACTTTGTCAACGGTCATATTTTGTATGTCGATGGCGGAATTCTCGCTACAATTGGCAAACCGTCTAATGAAAACTAAAACCTTCAAATTTTGAAAAAACATCTTTTATTAACCGCAATTCTTGTAAGTTGTTTTGCTGTTCATTCGCAAAATAAAATGATCACCGTCACTAATCCTCTGGCTGTTGACAGGGAATTTGAAACGATCGAATTAACTAAAAAATCTCTTGGATTACCCTCTTTGGCAAAATTGGAGAATTATGTAATAAAGGAATCCGGTTCAAGCAACTTTTTAAATATTCAAGCTGTAGATATTAACGGAGACGGCACTATAGATGTATTATTATTTCAGCCCAAAATTGCCGCTTTGTCAAGCAAAGATTTTCAAGTTTTGGTCGCTAAAAATCCTGAGGCAACAAAAAATGTGAGCTGTTATTCGAGATTTGTTCCGGAAAGAATAGACGATTATGCCTGGGAAAACAATAAAGTAGCCTTTAGAACCTACGGTCCCACTGCTCAAAAAATGGTTGAAGATCATGTCGAAGGCGGAACTTTAACGAGCGGAATTGATGCCTGGCTAAAAAGAGTCGACTATCCTATTATCAATAAGTGGTACGAAAAAGCAACTTTAGGAACAGGATCTTATCATAAAGATACTGGTGAAGGTCTGGATAATTTTCATGTGGGCGGCAGCCGTGGCGTAGGCGGAATTGCTGTAAAAGTAGATAACCAATACTATTTTTCGAAGAATTTCACCACTTGGAAAACCATCACAACCGGACCTATCAGAACCAGTTTTATCCTGACTTATGCTAATTGGGATGCAAAAGGCAACAAAATAACCGAATCTAAACTAATTAGTCTCGACTACGGAAATTATTTATCACGTTATGAAATCAGCATTAAAGGTACAAGAGTAATTGCTGCGGGATTAGCGCTTCATGACAAAAAAGGAACAATTGGCACTAATATCAAAGAAGGTTGGCTAAGTCACTGGGAACCTCTTGATGATTCTGAATTAGGAACTGGTTTGGTTGCTCCTAAAAATACTTTAACCTCATTTGACAACTATATAACAAACGATAAAGATCTAAGTAATTTATACGGAAACTTAACCGTAAAAAGCAATAAAGTGGTTTATTATGCAGGTTTTGGATGGAAAAAAGGAAGTCCGTTTCAAACCAAACAAGAATGGGAAGCTTATTTGAGCTCGTTTGCCAGCAAGATAAACAATCCTCTTACGGTGAAGGTGAAAAAGATGTTGGAATAAAATGTGAAATGTTTTTTTTTGCCCACGGGTTTGGCGGATTAAACGGGTTTACACGAGTTTGTTTTTATTTTTGTCATTGCGAGGAACGAAGCAACCTCACTAACAATAAGACACAATGTTTGATTAGCAAATGCGGTTGCTTCGTTCCTCGCAATGACTTTGATTGCGGATAAAATTGCGCGACATCTTTGTCAAAGTTTTAAACTTTGACAAAGATGTACTAAAAGGCAAAAATGAGAATAAAAAAACCCGCGCAAACCCATGATCCAACAACTACGTTTTCTTAGCAGGAAAATAATTCTCTTTCAAAATGATTTCCAGAGGGATATAATGTGTGTCTTCAACAGGTTCCTGAAGCACTAATTTTTTGTATAAATGATTTATTCCCATATAACCCTGCTCTTCAGGTCTTTGGTTGATCAGGAAATCAATCACGCCTTTATTGAGGTATTCTATATTATCTTTTAATAAATCATAACCAATAATCCGGACGCCTTTTATATTATTTTGTTCTAAAAACCTAGCAACAATATAGGCTCTGGAATTGGGTACGAAAACACTATTGACACCTGAAAACATCTCCAAATTCAATTGATCAATTCCGGAATCTTTTATAGTAACTTCTGAAAATTTGAAATTTTGAAGTTCATCATGATCTTTAAAAAACGAATAAAAACCATCAATGCGCTGTAAATAAACCGATGTACTTTCTATTTCTCTTGTAATCTTAAAAATCAATACTTGTCTTTCGTTTCTTACGGCAAAACTAATTAATCTTCCTGCCAGATAACCGCTCTGAAAAGCATCTTGTCCTACATAAGCATGATTTTCATTGGTTTTAATATTCGAGTCAATCATTACAACCGGAATATTTTTCTTTTCGTATTCATTTAAAAAACGAACTGATTCTTCATAAAAAACAGGCGCAAATAACAATCCGTCACAATCATGTTCCAATACTTTTTTGGCAGATTCTTTAAACGAAGAAATACCAAAATCATAAAATAAATAATCCAGAACAATTCCGAATTTACTGAATTCTGCCGCTGCTTTTTCTATTCCGGAAACCTGACTCTTCCAATATTCCAGATTTTCATATTTAGGCAGGAAAACTGCAAAGTGAAACTTTTTATTGAGCGCCAGATTACTCGCCAGAATGTTTCTTTTATAACCATATTGCTCGATTATAGCATTTACTTTATCGACATTTTCCTGAGTCACCTGCCCACGATTATGGATAATTCTGTCAACTGTTCCCGGCGAAACATTGGCTAATTCTGCAATTTTTTTAATCGTTATGATATTGATTGTTTTTAAGTTAAAAAGATTCTGTAAGAGTGTAAAATTAATTTTTTTTATCAAAGATAAGTTGTTTTAGTTAACTTTTTATATACATTTGCAATAACCCGTGTGCGTACACGTAAAATCACAATTATGTCAAAATCAATCATAACCTTTGGTGAAATCCTGCTAAGACTTTCACCACCAAACCATTCAAAACTCTATAAATCAAGAACATTTGAAGCACATTATGGCGGCGCCGAAGCAAATGTTGCCGCATCGCTGGCTTTATTTGGATGCGATGTAAAATATGTAACCTCAGTTCCGGATAATGAATTAGGAGATTCCGCTTTAAGCGAAATACGTTCTTATGGTGTAGAACCAATTGCTGTAAAACAAGGAAAACGTTTGGGAGTTTACTATTTTGAACAAGGTGCATCTGAAAGACCCGGGAAAGTTTTATACGACAGAGACGTTTCTTCATTTGCCAATCTTAAAAAAGGAATGATCGATTGGGAAGTTATTTTTAAGGATGCTTATTGGTTTCATTGGTCTGGCATAACACCATCATTAACTGAAGATCTAGCTATATTATCTAAAGAAGCACTTGAAGCAGCTTCAAAATTAGGATTAACGATTTCTGCAGATTTAAACTATCGCCCTACTCTATGGAATTATGGCAAAAAAGCTTCTGAAATAATGCCGGATCTGGTTCAGTATTGTGATGTATTATTGGGCGGTTCTGATGATTCGGAAAAATGTCTGAATATCAAAATTGAAGAATCCGAAAGTATTGATTCTGTTTTCAGTAAATGGAAAAAACAATTCCCAAAACTAAAGACAATTGTCTCTACAATGCGTTACGATGCCAATGCTTCATCTAATACGATTGGCGCTGTTTTATGGAATGACGGAAAACTGCTAAAATCTAAAGAATATAAGATCTCGCACATTGTTGACAGAATTGGTGCAGGAGATGCTTTTATGGCCGGATTAATCTATGGACTAGTTACTTGGCCACAATCATATCAAGAAACTCTTGAATATGCTGTTGCAGCTTCTTGCCTTAAACATTCGATACCGGGAGACATCAATTTATCGAGCGTAAATGATATTACTGCACTTATGAATGGTGCAAGCGGCGGAAGAGTTATTCGTTAATTTATTTGCCCGAAGATTATAGGGATTTTACAGATTAGCATTGATTTATTTTAGTACACAGAAACATAGTTTTTTTTCTAAAAATGATACAAAATATAACGATAATTTTTAACATTCATCTCAAATATTTTAGAAAAAACAAAACACTTATTTAAGCTTAAACCACTACCTTTCTGTGTATTAACTAAAAATATAAAGGCAAAAATATGATAGTAGATTCATTACAAAATGCAGCAAAATATTTCGGTTTACATCCGAATTTTAAAAAGGCATTTGATTATGCCCGACAGAACGATATTTCGACTCTTGAAGAAGGAGCATTTGAAATTGCCGAAGGTTTAAAAGTAATTGCAATTGCAGGCGAAGGAACAACCCGAGAAGAAAGTATAAAGGTTTTTGAATGTCATGATAAAAATATTGACATTCAGATTTTGATAAAAGGCCCTGAAACTTTTGCCTGGAAACCAAGAGAAAAATGCATCAGCCCAAATGGGGATTATAGTGACGAAAGAGACGTTCGCTTTTTTCACGATAAACCGGATATGTTTTTTCAATTGCAGGAAGAACAGTTTGCGATATTATTTCCCGAAGATGTTCACGCAGCCATGATTGGCGAAGGAATGCTTAAAAAAATAGTTATTAAAGTTAAAATATAAAGTCATGAAAACAATTCAAAACACGATTGAAGTTATTTCGGAACAAGGGATTTTGCCTTTGTATTTTAATACTAATGAAAATATTAGTATTGAAGTTTTACGCTCACTTTACAGAACTGGAATCAGAGCTGTTGAATATACCAATAGAGGTTCGCAGGCATTGTCAAATTTTGAGAAAATGGTTGCGGTTAGAAATGCTGAAATGCCTGAAATGTTGTTAGGCATTGGCACTATAAAAAACCTCGATCAGGCAAAAGAATTTCACAAAGTTGGTGCTGACTTTTTTATAAGTCCGGGTTTTGTTCCTGAGGTTGCAGATTTCTTAAAAAGTAAAGAAATATTATACTGCCCAGGTTGTATGACACCAACAGAAATTATTGCAGTTGAAAATGCGGGAATAAAATTCATTAAAATTTTTCCCGGAAATATATTAGGCCCTGAGTTTTTAAGCAGCATAAAAGACATTTTTCCATCGCTTTATTTTATGACAACCGGCGGTGTCGAATCAAATTATACAAACATCAATAATTGGTTTTCTGCCGGAGCTTGTGCTGTTGGAATGGGAAGCCAGCTTATTAGTAAAAAACGCATGCACGAAGGCGATTTCTATTTAATCGAAAATGAAGTTAAAAAAGCGATCGAGATCGTTAAGATTATACAAAACAGCCCGAAAACTGTTGTGTAATTTTTATTAAATCATAGAAACATAGTTTTTCAACTTGCAAAAACTATGTTTCTACTTAAAAAAAGAAACTCATTCCATAAAATCAAAGTGGAAAAATTATAAAAATAAATATGGATTCAATATTTAATCTTAAAGGTAAAATTGCCCTTATTACAGGCGGAGCCGGAGTACTGGGAAGCAATTTTGCTAATGTTTTGGCTAAACAAGGCGTTATCACGGGAATCGTTTCCCAATCTATTGAAAAAGCCAATAAAACTGTAGAAACAATTGAAAAAAATGGCGGACAAGCTTTTGCGATTCAGGCAAATGTTTTAAACAAAGAAGAACTTGAGAAAGCCAAAGATTTCATTGTAGAAAAATACGGTCGCCTTGACATTTTGATTAATGCTGCGGGAGGAAACATGCCCGGAGCAACAATAACTCCTGATCAGGCAGTTTATGACATGAAGGTTGACGATTTACAAAAAGTAGTCGATCTAAATATTATTGGTACAATGTTACCGTCGCAAGTATTCTCAGAACTTTTTGCGAAACAAAAACAAGGAATTATAATCAATATTTCATCGGCATCAGCCCAAAGACCTTTGACAAGAGTTGTAGGTTATTCGGCTTCAAAAGCGGCTATTGATAATTTTACGCAATGGATGTCTGTTGAACTGGCTTCAAAATATGGCGAAGGAATTCGGGTAAATGCTATTTCCCCAGGATTTTTTATCGGCGAACAAAACAGAGCTTTATTATTGACTCCAGACGGAAAACTAACGCCTCGAGGCGAAAAAATTATCGATCATACTCCAATGGGAAGATTTGGAAAACCTGAGGATATTGACGGTGCGCTTTTATTTCTATGCAGCGACATGTCCAAATTTGTTACCGGAACCATTATAAAAGTTGATGGAGGATTCTCGGCATCGAGTATTTAAAATTTTGCAATGACATTTACCGCAAAGTGCACAAAGGTTTACGCAAAGTTTGCAAAGCTTTGTTTTTATTCCGCTTTGCTATGAGATCGCAAAGGGATTGTGAAAAATTAAGAACGTTCTTGGCAGAACGAAAAACGACATAAAATAAGATACAGTTCTTATGAAAATGAATGTCCTAGCCCCGATAGAAGTGGAAATCCTTTTATTTTTTTTCTTTAAAAAAATAAAAGATTGTAACGGATAGCGGGATTAGCTCCAAAACATTATTAACAAAATAAATACCTACAAGGTTTTGAAAACCTTGCAACACAAAAAATAAGTCAAAAAAATGGAACAAACATTAAGATGGTTCGGACCAAATGATCCTGTTTCTTTACAAGATATTTTACAAACCGGAGCAACCGGAATTGTCACTGCATTACACCATATTCCGAATGGAGAAGTTTGGAGTATTGATGAAATTATAAAACGAAAAGTTGAAATTGAGCATGAAAACGGAGATCCTAAAAACGGCGCTTCCGGTTTAACATGGTCTGTTGTAGAAAGTATTCCGGTTCATGAAGACATTAAAAAACAAACGGGAAATTATCTTCAATACATTGAAAACTACAAAGAAAGTATTCGGAATCTGGCTTTATGCGGCATCAAATGCATTTGCTATAATTTCATGCCGGTTTTAGATTGGTCCAGAACTGATTTGGCTTATGAAGTTGCCGATGGATCAAAAGCTTTACGATTTGATATTAATGCATTTGCTGCTTTTGAATTGTTTATTTTAAAAAGACCGGGAGCCGAAAACGAATATTCTCAAACACGAATTCAAAAAGCAAAAAGCTATTTTGAAACCATGACTGAGGCCGATAAAATAAAATTACAGCAGAATATTCTTGCCGGACTTCCGGGAGCTGAAGAAGCTTATTCTGTAGAAGATTTTCTGGTGACTTTAAGTGGTTATAATCTTATTGACAGAGCGACTTTAAAGCAAAATCTTTTCTTCTTTTTGAAGGAAATTATTCCCGTTGCAGAAAGCAAAGGCGTTTTGATGGCGATTCATCCTGACGATCCGCCCTACCCTATTTTAGGTTTGCCAAGAGTGGTGAGCACGGAGGAAGATTTAGTAGAATTAATGGCTGCAGCCGATTCAAAATCGAACGGATTCACGATGTGTACAGGTTCATACGGCGTAAGAGCTGATAATGATTTACCAGGAATTGTGAGACGTCACGGCGATAAAATGAATTTTATTCATTTAAGAAGTACACAAAGAGATGAAGAAGGCAGTTTTTATGAAGCCAATCATCTTGAAGGTGATGTTGACATGTATGAAGTCGTAAAAGCGATTATTGAAGTCGAAAAAAGAAATAATATTTCGTTGCCAATGCGTCCAGATCACGGCCATCAAATGCTCGATGATTTGAATAAAAAAACAAATCCAGGTTATTCGGCAATTGGTCGTTTGAGAGGTTTGGCGGAACTAAGAGGTCTCGAAATGGGAATTAAAAAAAGCTTATAAAAAAATATTTTAACACATAGAAACATAGATTTTATGTGTAGAAATTAACAAAAAGAGAATAGAAAGAAACAGGTTTCTCACACATAGCATATGTGATTTGATGCAAGTGAAATGCCTTTTTAAGCTAAAAAAACTATGTTTCTATTTGTTAAAATTAATTGCGCCAATGCGTTTATAAAAATACTTTATGTCTGAAAAACAATTTATTACCGAGGATTTTTTACTGTATAATAAAACAGCTGTTTCCCTGTATCATGATTTTGCCAAAGCACAACCTATCATAGATTATCATTGTCATTTGTCTCCAAAAGATATTGCCGAAGATCGTCAGTTTACGACTATTACTCAAATCTGGATTGAAGGCGATCATTATAAATGGAGAGCGATGCGCGCCAATGGAATTTCTGAAAAATATATTACGGGAGATGCTTCTGATTTTGAGAAGTTTCAAAAATGGGCAGAAACGCTGCCTCATACTTTAAGAAACCCTTTATACCACTGGTCGCATCTGGAATTGAAACGTTATTTTGGCATTGATTTATTATTGAATAAAGATACTGCTCAGGAAGTTTATGACACTTGTAATGAATTATTGAAAAAGCCTGAATTCAGTGTCAAAAATCTACTTAGAAGAATGAATGTAAAAGTTGTAGGAACGACTGATGATCCTACGGATGATTTACAATACCATCAAAAACTTCGTGACGATCAATTCGAAATTTCGGTTTTACCATCTTTCAGACCAGATAAAGCAACCGAAATCGAGAAAGGACAAGCCTTTGTAACATGGGTTCAAAAACTGGAAAATGTTGTTGGTTTTTCTATAAAAGAATATTCTCAATTTATAAAAGCAATCGGACTCAGACATGACTTTTTTCACGAAATGGGCTGCCGAATTTCTGATCACGGACATATAAAATTTTATGCGTCAACGTATACCGAATCTGAAATTGAAACCATTTTTAAGAAGGGATTAAATGTTTCGGAATTAAGTGTTATTGAAATCGAAAAATACAAATCGGCAGTATTATTTGAGATTGCTTTGATGAATCATAAAAAATCATGGGCGCAACAATTTCATGTAGGTGCCATCAGGAACAATAACAGCAAAATGATGCAATTATTAGGTCCTGATCAGGGATTTGATTCGATTGGAGATTTGAATATGGCCAATAATATGAGCGGTTTCTTTGATAAATTAAATTCTGCAAACGGATTGACCAAAACTATTGTCTATAATTTGAATCCGCGTGATAATGAAGTTTTTGCTTCTATGGCGGCGAATTTTAATGATGATTTGATTCCCGGGAAAATGCAATACGGTGCTGCGTGGTGGTTTTTAGATCAAAAAGACGGAATGGAAAAACAATTAAATGTCTTATCCAATTTCGGATTATTAAGCCGATTTGTGGGTATGGTTACGGATTCGAGAAGTTTCTTGTCATTTCCGCGTCATGAATATTTCCGTCGCATTTTATGTAATATTTTAGGAAATGAAGTCGAAAATGGTCAATTGCCAAATGACATTAATTTGATTGGTGAATTGGTTAAAAATATATGCAGCAATAATGCTGAACGCTATTTTAGTTTTAAAGATTAAAAATATTTTTTCTCTCACAGATTTTGCAGATTTTTATTTTTTATCCCGATAGCTATCGGGAGTGGCTAATATAATTTATAAAAACAAAAATTACCGTTTGAGGAAAAGAGCTCGAAAACAGCTTTTTTATAACCACCCCAAACTTTTACAATTTAAAAATAAAATGCTCTTAACTAACTATCATGACTATAAAAACCGAACCAATCGGAAAGTACCGCTGGACCATCTGCGGATTACTTTTCTTTGCCACTACAGTTAATTATCTGGACAGACAAGTTCTGAGTTTACTGGCTCCCAGCCTATCTGAAGAATTTAACTGGAGTAATACTGATTACGCCAATATAACAGCCGTTTTTCAGTTTGTTTATGCACTTTCGATGTTATTTGCCGGAAGATTAATTGACAAATTAGGCACAAAATTAGGTTATATTCTGGCCATTTTTTTATGGTCAATTGGTGCGATTATGCACGCTTACGCTATCCCGATTGGAAGTACTTTTAATAACTTATTAGTTTGGGTTGGTCTTGGAGCCGTTCCGGTTTCTATTGCAGGTTTCATGATTTCGAGAGCTTTTCTGGGCTTTGGAGAATCCGGAAACTTTCCCGCAGCAATAAAAGCCACAGCCGAATATTTTCCTAAAAAAGAGCGTTCTCTCGCAACCGGAATCTTTAATTCAGGTTCAAATGTTGGGGCGATTCTGGCGCCATTAACTGTGCCCTGGATTGCGGTACATTGGGGTTGGCAAATGGCTTTTATTATCATTGGGGCAATTGGTTTTATATGGATGTTTTTCTGGTATGTTTTATATGAAAAACCAAGAAATCAAAAGAGAATGTCTCAGGCAGAACTCGATTATATCACCGAAGGGGATGCATTTCAAGAATCTCCTGAAGAAAATTTAAGTCCTGAAAAAATCTCCTGGATTAAACTTTTAAGCTACAGACAAACCTGGGCTTTTGCAACTGGAAAATTCCTAACGGATGGGATTTGGTGGTTCTTTTTATTCTGGTTGCCAAAATATCTGGAAGCACAATTTGGGATGGAAAAAACCGAAATTACGATTCCGTTAGCCGTTTTATACAGCATGACAATGGTTGGCAGTATTTACGGCGGATATTTCCCAATGTATTTTATTAACAAAGGACACAATCCTTATGAAGCTAGAATGAAAGCCATGCTTATCATTGCGATTTTCCCACTATTTGTACTTCTTGCGCAGCCTTTAGGTTATATTAGTTTTTGGATTCCGGTTCTTTTAATTGGTCTTGGAGCTTCGGCGCATCAGGCTTGGTCCGCTAATATTTTTACAACCGTTTCAGACATGTTTCCTAAAAAAGCAATTGGTTCTGTCATCGGAATTGGCGGAATGGCTGGCGGACTTGGTGGCGTACTGGTTTCTAAATTAGGAGGCGCTTTATTTGATTATTATGAAGGTTTAGGACATATTGAAACCGGATATACGATCATGTTTGTACTTTGTGCTCTTGCGTATTTGATCGCCTGGACTATCATGAAAACATTGGTTCCTAAATATAGACTGATTACAGATTTGTAATATTGGCCCACGGGTTGTACGGATTAAACTGGTTGACACAGGTTTTTTTGTAAAACTTTGACAAAGATTTTGCGCAATCTTGTCATTGCGAGGAACGAAGCAACCTCATTTGCTAAATCAAACTTTGTGTCTTCTTGTTAGTGTGATTGCTTCGTTCCTCGCAATGACAATCAGTGTCAACCCGTTTAATCCGTAAAATCCGTGGCCCATCATTCTCTAAAAACTAAAATATGAAACGTCAAGCCCTTATTATCTATAGCCTTTTCATTAGTATAAATGCAATTGGACAGGAATTGCCTAAGATTCTTACGCAAAAACCTGTGACTAATTATCTTCCGGATTTTAGTTATGCGGGATATCATTTCGGCGAAAGCCAACTTCCTGAAGCTGAAGGAAAGATTATAAATGCTGTAGATTTTGGCGTAAAAGCGAATGATGGTTTAGATGATTCTAAAGCTTTATTAAAGGCTGTAAAAGCTGCAAATGCAATTGAAGGAAATGTGATTTTGCAATTGCCCGCAGGAAAAATAATTCTGAGTTATATTGTATATATCGAAAGAAGCAATTTTGTACTTCGTGGCACTGGTTCTGGCGAAAACGGAACCGAAATTTATTTTCCCAGACCAATGATGTATCTCCAAAATCCGGAATCATTGGCTGAACTTAGGGAATATTTAACCACATTTGATAAAAGACAACGTGAACCTGAAAACAATATCGATTTGCCTTTCTCACAATATGCGTGGTCGGGCGGATTTATCTGGACTCAGATTCCGGGGGAACGTGTAAAATCATATTTGGATAAATATGAACCTACCCCAAATATTCTTGCCAAAGTAAGCGCCGGAAATATGGGCGAACATATAATAACGGTTTCAGAAATTAAAGGCTTAAAAGTTGGCGATATTGTAGAACTTCAATTGTTTAATAAAGACGGCGAAAATGGCGAAATTATCAGGAATTTATACAAAGACACTAATGTAAAACCGGGTTCTCATCATTGGAAATTTCCAAAACTTCCAATTGTGAGACAACAAGTTGAAATCACTAAAATTTCGGGTTCTAAAATTACAATCAAAACGCCTTTGACAATTGCAGTAAAACCAAGTTATCAGGCACAATTAGTCGAATGGAAACATTTAAACGAAGTTGGAATTGAGCATATTCGTTTTACTTTTCCCGATATTCCAAAAGTGGCGCATCATGTTGAGCCTGGAAATAATGCGATATTTTTAACGCGTGTTTTTAATAGTTGGGTTAAAGATGTTACGATAACAAATGCTGACAGCGGAATTTTAGGCGAAGAAATTTCGAACGTGACCATTCAGGATATTGTGACTGACGGAAATCATATGGCGCATTATACGGTTACTTTGGGCGGCGTTCATAATGTTTTGGTTAAGAATCTGAAGATTTATAATAAAGCCGTTCATCCGCTAAGTTTCAACACTTTTGCGACTAAAAATGTATATCAAAATTGTGAAATATTTGCAGATCCGGTTTTAGATCAACATTCGGGTGCCAATCATCAAAATTTATTTGATAATATTACGGTGCATTTAACTCCGGATAGTAATAATAGTTATGCTTTATTTGGCGGTGGCGGCGCCGATTACTGGAAACCTTCACATGCGCCTTTCAGTACTTTTTGGAATCTGAATGTTGAGGTAACAAATCCTGAAAAAAGTACGAAACCTGTTTTGCTTTACGGAATGAAAGACGGGCCATTTGCCAGAATTATTGGAGTGAACGGAAATGCAAAATTTGAAGTAAAATATGAACCTGACGCTTATATTGAGTTTCTAAATACATCGATAGACAAAGTTCCTTCGCTGTATGAATATCAATTGAAAAAGCGATTGAAGTAAATGTTTCTTGCCACAGATTTTACAGATTAAAAAGATTAATTTCTATGTGTTAAATAGCCCCGAATTCACGAATGATTGCACATAATAATTATAAAAAATTCGTGAATTCGTGGCGAAAAAATCTTTGAACCTTTGCAACTCTGAACCTTTGCACCTAAAAAAAATACCATGAAATACAAAATAGCTTTTCTGGTTTTACTGTTTGTTTCGGGGAATATATTTTCCCAAAATAAATATCGTCTCAAAAACATCTCTACGACTGACGGGCTTTCGCAGAGTTCTGTTATTGCTATCCATCAGGATAAATTTGGGCAAATGTGGTTTGGCACGCGCGACGGACTCAATAAATATGACGGCAGCAAGTTTACTGTTTTCAGGAATGATGTTGCTGATAAATCTTCTATCAGCAACAATGATATTTTATCGATTGAAGAAGATAATCTCGGGCAATTATGGGTTGGAACTTACAACGGACTTAATTGCTATAATCCTGTTTCTAACAAATTCACCAGATATCTGCATAACAAAACCAACCACACTATAAGTGGAAATGCCATTTGGTCAATCAAGGAAATTGGCAGCGAAATGTGGTTTGGGACTTCAAAAGGATTGTCAATTTATAATAAGAAAACAGGATTATTTACTTCTGTTTTTCATTCGGATACCGATAATTCGACTTTGCCAAGTAATAATATTACCAGTATTATAAAAACTAAAAAAGGCGAAATCTGGATTGGAACCACTAAAGGTTTATGCTTACTTACAAGCCGAAAAAACAATAAATTTTCTTTTAAAAATTATCCGCTAAATACTACTGATCTAATAAATATTCAGGCGATTAAAGAAGATAATTTGGGCAATTTATGGATTGGAAGCAAAAACAAAGGACTTCTAAAATTTGATAAATCGACTAACAAATTTGTTTCTTTTTTATCCGATTCCAATTATAAAGAAATCAGTACCGATATTCGCGCTTTGGCCTTTGATAATCAAGGTTCATTGTGGGTTGGAGCTTATGACGGAATCTATATTTTAGGAAAAGATAAAAGCATTCAAAAAATAAATAACAGTACTAATAACAACGGAATTGACAAAGTAAAATCGATATTTATTGATAAAAAAGGTTCGGTTTGGATTGGCTGTTATTACAAAGGCGTTAATATTTGGGATGTTTCGAATGTGAATTTTTCGAACTATAATCAGAATTCTAAAAAGATTCCGATGAGTTTTGATGTGGTAAGCTCTATTATTGCAGACAAAAATCAAAACATTTATTTTGGAACTGAAGGCGGCGGAATTACCATTTTTAACGAAACTACTGAAACGGTAAGTTACATCAACAGCAAAACGAATCAGACAAACAAAAACGATATTAAATCAATGTGCCTTTCTGAAGATAATATCCTCTGGATTGGGACTTTCTCTAAAGGATTATCAGCTTACAATACGATTTCTAAAAAAATTGAAGACAATAGAATTTCACCTGATTTAAGTGATTTATTGAAGGAAAGCGGCGTTTATTCAATCAAATCAGAAGGAAACGGAGTTTTATGGATTGGGACTTTTGGCAAAGGTTTGATTCGGTATAATACTATTGCCAAGACTTTTCAGGTGATTGGTAATGATACGGCTTCTGCTAATTTTCTGACCAATAACATCGTTCGAATTATTTTGGTAGACAAAGACAAACTTTGGATTGGAACTCAAAACGGTCTGAATTGCATTTCGTTAAAGGATTTCCAGCAGAATAAATATGCCATTAAACATTACTTTTTTGATGCTTCGGCTTTGTCTGGCGATGATATTTTGACATTGTTTAAGGACAGTCAAAATAAAGTTTGGGTGGGAACCAAAGCGAAAGGATTGCATTATTTTGATGGAAAAAAATTCAACAAAATCAATCTTAAAGTAGGAAACACCATTATTACTTCGATTCATTCTATTCTTGAAGATGCCGAAAAAAACCTATGGATTAGTACCAATCAGGGAATTATAAAATACAGCACGACACTAAAAACGATTGTACTTTATGACCAAAAAGACGGTTTGGCGAGCAATGAATTTAATGACAATGCTGCCTTAAAATTAGATTCGAATAAATTCTATTTCGGAAGCCCTTCCGGAGCTACTTATTTTGATGCCAAGAAAATTTCCTTAAATCAATATGCTCCGCAGGTTTTAATTACAGATTTGAAAATTAAAAATCAAACCGTTCGTGCCAATGATACCACAAAAATTCTGGAGAAAAGCATTGGTTATACCAAAACCATTACGCTGGATTATGACAAATCTAATTTCTCGATCAATTTTGCAATTCCAAATTACATTCGATCCAAAAATAACCAATACAGTTATCGTTTGACAGGACTGGAAAACAACTGGACAACGACTAAAAATACCGAAGCCATATTTGCAATCCAAAATCCGGGAACATACATTTTTGAAGTAAAAGGCGCTAACAATGACGGCGTTTGGAACAATGTTCCTACAACATTAACTGTTATTGTAAAACCTGCTCCATGGCGCAGTATCTGGGCTTTTTTATTGTACGGATTGCTAATTGGTTTGGCATTATACGGTTTAATCTGGATCATGAAATCGAAAGCAAGCCTGAAACAAAAACTCGAATTAGAATATCTGGAAACCAAACGTATCGAAGAAAACAACAGGGCAAAACTGGACTTTTTTACCAATATTTCACATGAATTCAGAACACCTTTAACTTTGATTTTAGGTCCATTGCAACAGATTTTGGCAGATTATAACGGAACCAACGAAATGTACAAAAAGCTGTTGGTAATTGAAGGAAGCGCCAATCATCTTTTGAGTTTAATCAATCGTTTAATGGATTTCAGGAAACTAGAAAACGATCAGGTTACGCTGGAATCGGCGAACGGAAACATTGTAAAATTCACTAAAGAAATCTTTTTATCTTTTATCGAATATGCCAAAGACGGCGGTTATACCTATACTTTTGAATCATCAGAAGAGGAAATATTGGTTTATTTTGACCGCTATAAATTAGAGCGTGTTTTTTATAATTTGATTTCAAATGCTTTTAGATATACACCAAAAGGCGGAAACATCAACATAAAAATCAATCACGATCACGAAAACCTTTTTATTAGTGTAGAAGATTCGGGAGTTGGAATTGCGGAGGAACATATCGATAAAATCTTTGATTTATTTTTTGAAGTTCCGCTGCACAATAATGTTCAGAAAAATTACAATAAAGGAACCGGAATTGGACTTTCTATTGTCAAAAACATTGTAAAACTCCATAAAGGAAACATCGATGTGATTAATAAAAAGACTGAAGGTGTTGTTTTTAAAGTAACGCTTCCGTTAGGTCGAGCACATCTTTTGGACAGCGAAATTATAGAAGATTTCAAAATAAGCGATGACATTGCGCAATATACAGCTCAACTGGAAACGCAGGAAATCACAGTTCATGAAGACATTGATGATCTTGTGGTCAATGCCGAAAAACAAACAATCCTGATTGTTGAAGATCATAAGGTTTTGAGAACTTTTATGAAAAATTTACTCAAAAAAGACTACAACATTATTGAGGCTGATAACGGCAAAACAGCTTTTGAAAAAGCACTGCAATATGTTCCCAATTTAATTATCAGCGATGTAATTATGCCTGAAATGGTAGGAACCGAACTTTGTTCTAAGATAAAAGAGAATCTAAAAACTAGTCATATTCCCGTAATTCTGTTAACTTCGAGATCTTCGCTAGTTTATAAATTTGAAGGATTAGAAAGTGGTGCCGACGATTATATCAGTAAACCTTTTAATTTAATGGAATTTAAACTTCGGGTAAAAAACCTCTTGAATTCTACTGAAAGACTAAAGCTCAAGTTTTCGAGCGAAGACAGTTTTATTCCGTCAGAAATCACAGTTTCTTCTCTAGATGAAGAATTATTGAAAAAAGCATTTAAGATTGTCGAAGATAATATCTCGAACGAACAATTTGATATACCGTATTTCTGTTCAGAATTGGGCGTAAGCCGTACAATGTTATTCTTAAAAATTAAGGCGTGGACAAATTATACGCCCAACGAATTTATTCATGAAATACGATTAAAACGTGCGGCTCAATTATTAGAACAAAATAAATTAAATGTCTCAGAAGTGAGTTATAAAGTTGGTTTTAACAACCCAAAATACTTTAGTAAATGTTTCCAAAAAAGATACGGAGAAACTCCGTCGCAATTTGCTGACAAATTTTCGAAACCAATGTCGGTATTTTAAAAACTTCACTGTTTTCAAGGCTTAAAAAAGGGTATCTGTATTTTTAGATACCCTTTTTTGTATTTCTATATCGTTCTCGAAATATACATTTGCCTTATGAAATTCAAAAAAACAAAATTCATATTGCTGCAAATTCTGTTTGTGGTGCTAATAATAGGAATGAGTTTATTGCTATTTTATTTTAACTAACATTAACCTTAAACCAAAAAATGAATGTTTACAAACCAAAAAATTAAGTCGCTTAAATGGTGTTTTCTGGTAGTTTTTTTACTGGGAACCATTATTGTAAAAGCACAGGAAAGAAAAGTGACCGGAAAAGTTACTTCGAGTGAGGATTTACTCGGACTTCCTGGTGCCAATGTATATGTTAAAGGATCATCTGTGGGAGGAACTGCGGATATGGATGGAAATTTTAGTGTTTTTGTTTCTGAAAAAAATGCTGTTTTAGTTTTCAACTTTGTAGGATATCAAACCATAGAAGTTCCGGTAGGCAACAAGACTGTTATAAACGTAAGCTTAAAACCAGATACTAAAAATCTTGACGAAGTAATTGTTGTAGGTTATGGTACTCGCAAAAAGAGCGATATCACAGGATCTGTATCTTCGGTAACCGCAAAAGAACTTACTGCTTATCCTTTATTAAATGCAGAACAGGCTTTACAAGGTCGTGCTGCGGGGGTTTCGGTACAATCTAATAATGGTGGTGAACCGGGCGCTCCTGTAAAAATCAGGGTTCGTGGCGGAACTTCGATCAATGCAAGCGGCGATGCGCTTATTGTAGTCGATGGTTTTGCTGGTGTTGCGATGCCGGCACCTCAGGATATTGCTTCTATCGAAGTTCTTAAAGATGCATCTGCAACTGCTATATATGGTTCCAGAGGTTCAAACGGGGTTATTATGGTTACTACTAAAAAAGGAAAACCAGGAAAACCGGTGATCGAATTCAGTAATTCAACTTCGGTACAAACTGTAAACCATAAATTACATTTATTAGATGCAGATCAATTTGTGGCCTATAGAAAAAGTTTTACAACACATACTGCCGGCGGAGCAAACACAGATTGGCAAGACGTAATTTATCGTGAAGGAATGATTTCAAACACTTCACTTTCTTTTTCAGGCGGATCTGAGAATGTGAGATATTATGTTTCCGGAAACTACTTTAATCAAAACGGAGTTGTTATTAATTCCGGAATCGATAAATACACGATTGTAAGTAATCTTGAAGCTGATTTATCTGACCGTTTTAAAGTTGGTCTGAATTTATTTCAAAGTAAACAAAATAAAGACGGAATTATTAGCCAAACTAGCGCTGGAGGAACTGGTGCTGCGGGTGTAATTGCTGCTGCTTACCGTTTTATGCCCGATAAAGGAATTTATAATGCTGACGGAACTTATACGTCAACGGCTCCAATTGGGGATGATATTGATAATCCGTATGCGACTGCAATGGAAAACATTCTGGAAACGGTTTCGATCGTAAACAGATCTAATTTCTTTGCTCAATATAAAATCACTAAGGATCTAGATTTTAAAACAACATTAGGATTAACAGATAATAATTCTCAAACCGGACGTTATATTCCGTCGACTTTAATTGCAGGAAAAAATATCAAAGGTGAAGCTTCTGTAAACAATACCAGATTTTCTTCGTTCTTAACAGAAAACTATCTTACGTATAAAAAAGAAATTATTGCTAAAGGAATCCTGACAGTTCTTGGAGGTTATTCCTATCAAAAGAACAAAAACGAAAGTTCGTACGCAGCTTCAAGAGGATTTTTAACCAATACAAATTCATACCACAATTTAGGAGCCGGAACTGTATTTTTAAAACCGGATTCTAACTTATCAGAAACAGAATTGATCTCCGCTTTTGGAAGGTTGAATTTTGATTATGACGATAAATATCTATTTACGTTTACAGCGCGTCGTGACGGTTCGTCAAGTTTTAGTGAAAACTACAAATACGGAACTTTCCCTTCGGGAGCAATTGGTTGGAATATTGGAAAAGAAAACTTCCTGAAAGACAACAAAACGATTTCGAATCTTAAATTGAGAGCAAGTTATGGTGCAACCGGAAATCCATCTATTGGCGCCTACTCTACTTTGTCAAGATTCTCTGAAATTTATGATGTAAGCGGTGACGTAATTGTAAATGCGGTTCAATTGACTTCATTAAACAATCCGAACTTAAAATGGGAAACTTCATACCAACAAGATTACGGTATAGATTTGGGTTTATTTGATAACAGAGTAAGTCTTACGGCAGATTATTATAAAACAATTACCAAAGATTTGTTGTTCAACAGACCTTTACCGGGAGTTTCGGGAATTGCTTCTCAGCTTCAAAATGTTGGGGAATTAGAAAATAAAGGTTGGGAATTGGGTATTAATTCTAAAAACTTTATTGGTGCTGATTTTACCTGGTCAACAAGTTTCAACATTTCTTCGAATAAAAACAAAGTATTAAAACTGGCAGATAACAAAGACCTTTTGATTAACTCAACGCCAGGACATTTCCTTGCGACAGATTCTCAGATTTTGAGAGTTGGTCAGCCCGTTGGCGCTTTTTACGGATTTATTTATGATGGCGTAATTCAACAAGGAGAAGCCGTACTTCCGGGTAATTTTGAAACAGTTGCAGGAGGCGAGAAATTCAGAGATGTAAACGGTGACGGAAAATTAGATTCTAGTGATAAAACGATTATTGGCAACCCAAATCCTGATTTCATCTTTGGTTTAAACAATGATTTCACTTATAAAAATCTTGACTTGAATATCTTCTTTCAAGGTTCTGAAGGTAACCAAATCTTAAATTATACTTTGATGGAACTGGCTTCAGGAAACAACAATGCAACTACTGAAGTTTTGGATGCCTGGACACCTACACACACAGACACTAATGTTCCCGTAAATGCAGCAAGAACAAAAAGAGTTACCTCAAGATTTGTGTATGATGGAAGTTACATTCGTCTTAAAAATGTTTCTATAGGATATAGTTTAGATGAAAAAGTGGTTTCGAAAATCGGGTTGAGCAAAGTTCGTTTTTACATCAGTGCACAAAACCTTTGGACAATTACTGATTATCCGGGTTCTGATCCTGAAGGAAATTACCTGAATGATACCAATGCAAGAAGTAATACGAACTTAGGTTTAGAGTACGGAAGTTACCCAAATGTGAAAACTTTCACTTTCGGATTTAATTTAAAATTTTAGTTTAATACAATAAGATCATGAAAAAATATATAGCCTTATTTTTCTTTGGAATAATCACTTTTGGATGTTCCGATTTAGAAGAAAAACCAGTTGGAATTATTCGTCCTGATAACTTTTTTAAAAATACAGATGATTTGCAAGCCGCTGTAAACGGAGCTTTTGCCAATATTGCCCACAATAATTATTGGGGACGCGAATTTACAATTGCTTTAATGTTGCGTGACGACATGGCCGATATTGGCGACAGAACCACTCAGGCCGCACGTATCGATGTCAATGATATGAATATGAATGATACCAATGCGCTTGTTGCGAATTTTTGGCCACAATCGTATATCATTATTGCAGCTGCAAATCAAGCAATTGAAGGTGCTAAAAAAACGCCTGGAGATCCTGCAAAAGTAAACGCCATTGTGGCACAGGCTTATTTTGCAAGAGCTTTTACTTATTATCATTTAGTTAGAATCTTTGGAGACGTTCCGTATATTGATTTTGCCGTAAATGAAGTTGCTCAGGTAAATACCTTAAAAAGAACTAAAGAAGCTGAAATATATCCAAAAATCATTGCCGATTTAGAATTTGCAAAACAATGGTTAGATGACAAACCAAAAGTAAAAGCGGTTCCCGGAAAAGGTACTGCGGCAGGTTATCTGGCATCTGTTTATTTGACTTTAAAAAATTACCAAAAAGCTTATGATGAAGCAAAATACGTAATCACAAATGAAGCTAAATTTGGTTTAGGTCTTGATGCTGATTTTCAGGATTTATTCAATGCAACAAAAACGGCTTCCTTAAAAGAACCTTTGTTTACAATTGACTTTAACAACTTGGTTTCAGGAAACTACGGTCAGGATTATACCGCATTTTTTACAGGATCTCTTAAAGACGACAGCTACAGCTACGGACAAGGGTTTTCGGTAGCCGTACCTTCCTTAAAGGTATTCAACACATGGGATCAAAGAGATTACAGACGTGCTGTGAGTTTTGATACTATTATCAGAAAGAAAACTGGCCCGGGCGGAGCATTGCAAATTTATCCATCAAGTGATAACGAAAAAGCGCCACGTCCGCATATTGCAAAATATTACCGTTTTCCTGGAAAAGCAGGTGCGAACGGAAGAACTTCACAGCATAATTATATCACAATGCGCTATGCCGAAGTATTGTTAACTGCTGCCGAAGCCTTAAACGAAATCACTCCGGGAACCACAGAAGCTAATGGTTATGTAAACCGAGTGCGTGCAAGAGCGAGAAATAAAGCCGGAAAACTGGTTTCGTTTCCTGCAAACGTAACACCTGGATTATCACAAGCTGATTTTAGAAATACAGTTATTGACGAAAGAAGATTAGAATTTGCTTTTGAATATATCAGATGGTACGACATCAAAAGGTTGCAAAACGGACCTGAAGTTTTTGGTCCAAACGGTTTAGAACCGCATGCAAACTTTAATCCAACCAAAGATTATTTATTTCCATTACCAGGAACTGAATTGGCCATCAATCCAAATTTAGCACCAAATAATCCCGGTTATTAATTTAACTCAATTATTATTATTGAACGCGGATTAGACGGATTCGCTATCGCGAAAACGCTGATTTTCGCAGATTTTTTTAAAATCCGTTTTTTTCTGTGTCTTCGCGATAGCGAATCCGTCAAATCCGCGTCTAAAATTTAGTCTAGAAACTAAAAAAACAATTAGTAAATATGAATAAAGTTAGTTTCATTTCTTTAATTCTTGGGTTTGCACTGCTGACAACAGCGTGCAAATCCGGAATTAATCCTCAACCAAAAGTTACCTCGACAACCACAAATAATCTTCTTGAAACCAGATACAAAATGTTACTGGATTATCCGATAGATTCTATGTCGATGCCGAGAAGTATGACAATTAAAAACAACCTGATTAAAAAAGTCCCATCAAGAGACTGGACCAGCGGATTTTTTGCCGGAAACTTATGGCAATTGTACCGACTTACAGGCAATAATAAATACAAAGAACAAGCTGAAAAATGGACTCTGTTTAGTAAAAAAGAAAGTGTAAATAGTAATTCGCACGACGTTGGTTTCAAAGTGTTTTGCAGTTTTGGCGAAGCGCTAAAAGTGGAAAACAAGCAAGAATACAAAGACGTTATTATTAAAGGTGCCGAAACATTATGTACACGTTTTAATGCGAAAGTTGGTTCTATCAGATCTTGGGATTTTAATAAGGAGATTTGGGATTTTCCCGTTATTATAGACAATATGATGAATCTGGAATTGCTTTTTGAAGCTTCAAAATTATCCGGGAATCCAAAATATCGTGACGTAGCAATTAAACATGCAAATACAACTTTAAAAAATCAATTTAGAGACGACAACAGCTGTTATCATGTTATTGATTATGATTCACAAACCGGAGCTGTTAGAAAGAAAACAACGCTTCAGGGTTATAATGATGATTCGGTTTGGGCACGCGGACAAGCTTGGGCAGTTTACGGTTTTACGATGTCGTACAGATATACCAAAGATCCTGCTTATTTAAAACAAGCCGAGGCAACAGCAACATTTTTTATGACCAATAAAAACCTGCCCGAAGACGCAATTCCGTACTGGGATTTAAAAGATCCGAGTATTCCAAATTCGGCTCGTGATGCTTCTGCTGCAGCTGTTATGGCTTCAGGTTTGTATGAACTTTACAGCTATACCAACAACAAAAGTTATTTGGCTTTCGCCGATAAAATAATCACCTCCTTAAGTTCTGATAAATATGTCTTAAGCGCAGCTGTAAAAGCACCTTTTATTCTGGATCACAGCACCGGAAACTGGCCAAAACATGACGAAATTGACGAACCTATAATCTATGCCGATTATTATTTTCTGGAAGCAATTTTAAGAAAAAGCAAATATTAAGATACAAAGGTTCAGAGGTACAAAGCGACAAAGGTTTTTAGTCTTTGTTCCTTTGCACCTTTGCATCTTTGTTACTCTGAGCCTTTGAACCTAAAAAAAAGCAATGAAAAAACTACCATACCACTACAATACATTTTATACTTTTGCGCTTTTGTTTTTTTTTCAGATTTGTCTGAGCAGTATTTTTGCTCAGACAAAAATGAATATTAATGACAATTGGCTGTATTTAGAAAATCATACTTCAAACCTTAACGAAGCAAAAAAAGCCACAAACTGGACTTCCTTAAATTTACCGCACACCTGGAATGCTGAAGATGCAACCGACTTAAATCCGGGTTACAGACGCGATGCAAGCTGGTATCAAAAGAAATTAAATATTTCGCAAATAGATAAAAACAAAGTTTATTCTTTATACTTTGAAGGTTCAAATGTCACCACAAAAGTGTATGTAAACGACAAAGAAGCCGGCGGACATATTGGTGGTTATATTGGTTTTTCAATCGATATTACAAACTTCATTAACGAAGGAAACAACGATATTTTTGTTCGTGTTGATAATAGTTATGATATCGAAATTATTCCGTCTCAAAAAAGTGATTTCTTTATTTATGGCGGAATTACCCGTGATGTCTGGCTAGTTTCGAAATACAAAAATCACATTGAAAATTTAAAGATTACAACACCTGAAGTTTCGGCTACAAAAGCTTCGGTACAAATTGTTTCTTCTTTTGTAAATGCAGATAATTCCAAAGATTTATCATTAACCGTAACGCTTAAAAATCCGAAAGGAAAAAAAGTAGCCAGTAAAACGATTTCTGTTTCAGATAAAACTTCAACTATTAAATTCGAGAACATCAAAAACCCGGAACTTTGGGACACCGAAAAACCAAATTTATATACACTAACGGCTGTTTTATCAGAAAAAAATCAAATTAAAGACAGTGTTTCTGAAAGAGTTGGTTTCAGATGGTTTGAATTTAAAGATCATGGCCCATTTTATCTGAATGGAAAACGTTTGTTAATTCGGGGAACTCATCGTCATGAAGAGCAAGCCGGAGTTGGCGCAGCAATGAGCAATGCTCAACATCGTGCTGATATTGAATCTATAAAAAGTATGGGGGCAAATTTTGTTCGCTTGGCACATTATCCGCAAGATCCTGAAATTTATAAAGCTTGTGATGAACTTGGTTTATTGGTTTGGGATGAATTGCCGTGGTGTCGCGGCGGAATTGGCGATGAACTTTGGCAAACGAATACCAAAAATATGCTCAAAGAAATCATCAATCAAAATTATAATCATCCCAGTATTATAATTTGGTCGTTAGGAAACGAAATGAACTGGCTTCCTGATTTTCCTGACGGTGATAATACAGAAAAAACAAATGTGTTTTTGACGGAACTAAACGACATTGCGCATAAACTGGACCCAAATAGAAAAACGGCAATCAGAAAATATTATGAAGGTTCACAAATTGTCGATGTCTTCTCCCCTTCGATTTGGTCTGGCTGGTATTCCGGAAGTTATAAAAGCTACCAAAAAGCAATTGATGTTTACAAAAAAGAATACAAACATTTTATTCATGCCGAATACGGCGGTGATAGTCACGTGGGGCGTCACAGCGAAAATCCAATTACCGGAGAAAACATCATAAAAGCCGAAGGTTGGGAAGAAGCAATTGTACAAACTAAAGTCGCTAATATTGCCCAAATTGGAGATTGGAGCGAGAACTATATTGTTGATTTATTTGACTGGCATTTGCATATATCCGAGAACGATCCTGATTTTGTGGGAAATATTCAGTGGGCTTTTAAGGATTTTGCAACGCCATTACGCCCCGAAGATGATATTCCGTACATGAATCAAAAAGGGTTGGTTGACCGAAACGGAAATCCGAAAGATGCTTATTATGTTTTTAAAAGTTATTGGGCAAAAGAACCTTTTACTTACATCGAATCTCATACCTGGACAGAACGACAAGGACCGGAGAATACTCCAAGAACTATTAGTGTTTTTAGTAATTGCCAGAAGGTTACATTATATCATGAAGGAAAATCTCTTGGAGAAAAACAAAGAAATCTTTCTCTATATCCTGCGAATGGTTTAACTTGGGACGTGAATTTTTTGAAAGGTGAAAATACTCTTATCGCTATTGGGGGGACTAAAGATGGGAAAAAGGTTTCGGATACTTTAAAAGTAAATTATCGTTTTAAGAAAAATGATACAGCAACCTCTTTACAATTATCATCTCAAAAATTAAAAAATGGCAATTATCTGGTTACGGCAATTGCTATTGATAATGGTAATTTGCGTTGTCTGGATTATGAAGAAAGTGTTTATTTTCAATGTCTGAAAGGTGGAAAAACCCTAAAAAATCAAGGAACTCCAACGGGAAGTGAATCGATTAAAATGGCAAACGGAAAGGCATCTATAGAAGTTGTTCCTGATGGTTCTGGTATCCCGATTGAAATGACGGCTTTGAATCAGAGTTTTAAAGGGGAATATTTAAAAATAATGCCGCAAAGTCACTAAGACACAATTTTTTTGCCAAAGATTAAGATTTCACGCAGATTTTAAAAAGATTTAAGCAGATATACGCAGATCCTTTATTACAACTAATTTTAATTAAAAAAATCTGCTTAAATCTGCAAAATCTGCGTGAAAAAAATTATTTTAATCTTTTAATCTGTGTCAAAAAAACTGTGTCTTAGCGCCTTTGTGGCGGAAAAACATAAAAACAAATACAATTTTACTAATGAAAAAACTAATAACCACATTATTTCTAACCTTATCCCTTTTCGGATTTGCGCAAAATCAAAGTCTAATCTCCAACATTCCAAATAGAAATACAACTTCTTTAAACGGCGTTTGGAATTACATAGTTGATCCTTACGAAACAGGATTTTACAGTTTTCATCATGATGAATACGACAAACAAGCGAAACCATCAAATGCAGCGTATTTTAATAATTATCATGCGGTAAACAAACAGGAATTAGTTGAATATGATTTTGATAAATCTCCAAAAATAAATATTCCGGGGGATTGGACTTCGCAGGTTCCGGAGCTTAAATATTACGAAGGAAACGTTTGGTTCAAAAAATCTTTTGATTATGATTTGAAAGCTAAAAAACGTCTTTTTGTTTATTTGGGAGCAATCAATTACAAAGCTGATGTTTACTTGAACGGAAAAAAACTAGGAACTCACGAAGGTGGTTTTACGCCCTTTAATTATGAAATTACGTCTATTGTAAAACCAAAAGACAATTATTTGGTTATTAAAGTGGATAATACGCGTCATAAAGAAGATGTTCCGACCATTAACACGGATTGGTGGAATTATGGAGGAATTACGCGCGATGTGACTTTAATTGAAGAGAATGAATCTTTTATTGAAGATTACAATATTCAGCTTAAAAAGGGAAATTCGGAGTTAATTTCGGGGTTTGTTAAAATCAATAATGCTAATTCTGCATTGAATGCGGTAACGATTAGCATTCCTGAATTAAAAATTAATTACACAGGAAAAATCGGTACTGACGGAATTGTAAATTTTGAAATTCCGGCGAAAAAAATCTCCTATTGGTCTCCTGAAAATCCAAAACTGTATGATGTAACTATAGATTTTAATGGAGGAAAATTAAAAGATAATATCGGTTTCAGAACTATTGAAACGCAGGAAGACAAAATTTTACTGAATGGAAAACAAATCTTTTTAAGAGGAATTTCTATTCACGAAGAAAACGCAAAAGGCGGACGTGCAAATTCTGAAGAAGATGCTTTACGTTTGCTAAACTGGGCAAAAGAATTGGGTTGTAATTATGTTCGCCTGGCACATTATCCGCATAACGAAAACATTATCAGAACGGCTGATAAAATGGGATTAATGGTTTGGGAAGAAATTCCGGTGTACTGGACTATTGAATTTAACAGAGAAGCTACTTATAAAAATGCCGAAGATCAATTGACAGCAACAATTACAAGAGATAAAAACAGGGCTTGTATTATTATCTGGTCAATGGCAAATGAAACTCCGATATCTGATGCCAGAAATGCTTTCATCAAAAATTTAGTCGATCATACCAAATCTTTAGACAATACAAGATTAATCAGTGCGGCTTTATTGACACAAAGTGACAGCGCCGGATTTGGAACTATAAACGACGCGATTGGTGATTATTTGGATATTATTTCGTTTAACCAATATTTAGGCTGGTACGGCGGAAATCTTGAAGATGCTGAAAAAATCTTCTGGAAAACAAAATATAACAAACCGATTATTGTTTCAGAATTTGGAGGAGACGCAAAAGCAGGATTACATGGAGAAAAAAACGAGCGCTGGACAGAAGAATTTCAGGAATACTTATACATTCAGAACTTGAAGATGATAGAAAAGATACCACATCTTAGTGGTTTAAGCCCTTGGATCCTAGTAGATTTCAGATCTCCGAGAAGACTTCTTCCGGGAATTCAGGACGAATATAACAGAAAAGGACTGATCTCAAATGATGGTCAAAAAAAGAAAGCGTTTTATATCATGCAGGATTGGTATGCAAAGAAGAAAAAAGAATAATAATTTGTATGATTTCTGATCAGGATTCTCTTACTTTGTGTAAACTATTAAAAATCATTACAACTATGAAAAATTTTAATTTACTGATAATTATCTTATTGACTGCTTTTTCGGTTAATGCTCAAGAGGTAAAATTTGCTCCACTGGATGCTAGTCCGCTTGATATTTCTTATTTCCCAAATAAGGCTGTAAAATTCAAAAAAACGGATAATCCTTCTCCGCTTATTAAGGTTATTTATTCAAGACCTTCGGTTAAAGGGCGTACAATTTTTGGAGATTTACTTAAGTACGGAGAAATTTGGCGCGTTGGTGCAAACGAAAATACCGAAATCAAATTCTACAAAGCAGTTACCATTGGAGGTACAAACATTCCTGCTGGTTCTTATAGCTTATTTGCTATTCCTGAAAAAGACAAATGGACTATTATCATCAACAAAGATGTTGATATGTGGGGTGCTTATGCTTATGATGAAAGCAAAAATATTGCTAAAGTATCTGTTCCGGTTAAAACGGTTTCTACTCCAATCGAAGCTTTATCAATTGCTTTTACCTCTCAGGGTTCTGTAGCAAATCTGGTAATTGGCTGGGACAAAACAACTGTTGAGGTTCCAATTACAATTAAGTAATTGTTTACAATTAAGTAATTGTTTACAATTAAAAACATATATAGAAAGAGGCACTTATTTTTTAATTAAGTGTCTCTTTTTTTTATATCTTTTGTCAGGTCAATTATTTCATAACCAGCAACTAACCTTAAAAAACCAAAAGAATGAAAAAGATCTATTTACTGTTGCTGTTTTTGTTGTCTCTCTATTCCGGATATTCACAACAAAAGCTTAAAATTACCTACGAACAATTAAAAGAGTATGAAGGCATTTATGAATATCAAAATAATACGACATTGCAAATCGCCGCTTCACCAAAAGATACGATTTTGTATGCGATTATCAACGAAAGTAAATATGCCTTAAAACCTTCTGAAAAAGATGTTTTTCTGAATATGTCTCAAGAAAAAGTGACATTTTTAAGAGATCAATCTTCGATTATTAATGGTTATTCTTCTGATGGAAAAACTTTTAAACTGATAAACAAAAAAGTCAGTTTTCCGAAAGAAATGTGGTATCCGAGATTAAATCCCAAAGAATTTAAATATGTCTACCAACAGCCAAAAAAAGACTTGGATGGTCTGGTAACGGGTTCTCTTGATGATACACGTTTGGATAAGGCATTATTAAACGAAATGATGCAGAAAATAGTCGACGGCACTTATCCTAATGTTCACAGTGTTTTGATTATTAAGGATGGGAAATTAGTTTTTGAAGAATACTTTTATGAATATAATAAAGCCAAGTTGCATGAGCTTCGTTCTGCCACAAAAAGTTTTGTGTCGGCTCTTACCGGAATTGCAATTGATAAAGGATATATTAAAGATAAAAGCGAAACGGCTCTCTCCTATTTTCCTGATTATACTTTTAAAAATCTTACAGATGACAAAAAGCAAATTACAATTGAAAATCTCTTAACCAATCAAAGCGGACTTGATTGTGATGTAAGCAATCCAAAATCAGAAGGAAATGAAACTACAATGAATTATTCTGATGACTGGATTCAATTTACACTTGATTTGCCAATGATTGATGTTCCCGGCGGAAAAGGAATGTATTGCTCCGGAAATCCTATAACAATGGGGAAAATTATCGAAAGAGCCACAAAAATGCCTTTACCTGAATTTGCTAAACAAACTCTTTTTAAAGATCTTGGAATTAAAAATTTTAAATGGAATTTTAAACCTGATGCTTCAAGTGCCGAAACCTTTTGTCAGGTTTATTTAAACTCTCGCGATATGGCAAAATTTGGTTTGCTTTATCTTAATAAAGGGATCTGGAATGGTAAACAAGTTGTTTCTAAAAATTGGATCGAACAATCGCTCAGTAAACATTCTGTGGTTCAAGGTGTGAATTATGGGTATTTATGGTGGCTTAAATTTTTGAATGTAGACGGCGTGAAATATTACGGAAAAGCAGCGCAAGGAAACGGCGGACAGAAAATTTATATTTGGGAAGACCAAAACATGATCACCGTTATTACTGGAGGAAATTTTAATTTACAATCGCCTAGTGACGAAATCATTCAAAAGTATATTCTGCCTTCATTTAATGCTAAAAAACAACTTAATTAGATAATGTGTCAATTAGATAATGAGATAATTTAATAAAAGGAAAGGCTTTCAATTTTTGAAAGCCTTTCCTTTTATGCTGATAAATTAAAGTCTCAAATTACATCTAAATCTTATTTAGATATTTAAAATTCAAACATTATCTCATTGACACATTATCTAATTGACACATTATCTAATTATCTAATTATCTATTTCTTTGTTAGTGAATAATTTAGTTTTGATTTGATTATTTGACGTTTATTGTCCAGTAAAAAGATCTTATCGGGAGTTGCTGCAGTGTAACCATAAAATAGTTGTTCTCCTTCTGGTTTGTCGTAATTAAGAACATAAATCGTTCCGTCAGGATCTTTTTCTAATCCTCTTTCTGTGTTATAATTACCTTTTTGTACAAACTCATTTCCCGGACCTTTTCCTTGATAAGTACTTGATAATTCAAATTTATGACTTTCCATAGTACCATCTCCAAAATAAATTTTCAATACGGTCTTGATTCCGCTGCAATCTGCGCAAGGCAAAACCCCTTCGTATATTGCTACTTGGCCTAAGTTATCACTTTTCGGAATTACATTTTCTGTCTCATCAATTATTGTCGAAGTTGTATCTGTAGAAATACCAGCTGTATTTTCGATTTTCTTATTACAAGACATTAACAGGCCTGAAATAGCAAACATTAGCACTAATTTTTTCATAATTACATTTTTTTAAACAAACCAAAAATACAGAATATTCGCATATTGTTTTAAGTTTTTTACTGAATTAAATTAGAAAATAAAATAATAAGAATAGAACTAAGAGATTGTATTTAAGAACTCTCTAAAACTAAATTTATTGCATTCTAATACTTGTTCAATTTTATTTTTGCTGAAATATGATTTATATGATGAAGTTTTGTATTTTTATAAATAGCAAAATAATTTAATGCCTAACTTAAATAAAAAACTATATGGGAAAATTTGTAATTACTAAAAGAACTAACGGCGAATTTCAATTTAATTTAAAAGCAGGTAATGGTCAGACAATTTTAACAAGTGAAGGCTACACAACAAAAGCTGCCTGTCTTAACGGTATCGAATCTGTGAAAACAAACTCACAAGATGATAATCGATTTGACAGAAAAGAATCCAGCAATGGAAAACCGTATTTTAATTTGAAAGCTACTAATGGTCAAATTATTGGATCAAGCGAAATGTATGAAAGTACGGCTGCAAGAGAAAACGGGATTGAATCAGTAAAAACAAATGCACCATCAGGTACTACAGATGATCAAACAGCATAAATGTATTTAACATCAGATATTTTATAAAAAAGCGAGGTTTATGACCTCGCTTTTTTTATTTATTAAAGTAAAGCGAATCAAGAGTTGAAATGTGCCATTAGGCACAAATTGTAGACTTTCAACTCTTGATTACTTAATTGCGTCTATTCCAGAATGTGTTGGGATTACTTCTTTTATCGTTCCGTCTGGATTAAACTCTAATTTATCGATACAGACTTCACGATGAAATCCTGCCGCATCTCCCATTTTAATTCCAGTTGGATACGGAAATCGATGATAAACGAGATACCATTCGTCTTTATTTGGAATTTGCAAAACTGAATTATGTCCCGTTGCGTAAATTCCAACATCTGGTTTTCCCTGAATCACAATATTATTTTTCGGAATTTCAATTGGTCCTAAAGGTGATTTTGAAGTTCCGTATCTTACTTTATAATTCGGACTTCTGGTGTCGTCTTCACTCCACATAAAATAATAAGTTCCATTTCTGTAAATTGCATAAGTTCCCTCACGAAACGTGTCATCAACCGTAATTACTTTTGTTGTTTCCGTTTTTATCGAAACCATGTCGGGATTTAATTCGGCTACAGCCATGTACATATTGCCCCAGTATAAATAGCTTTTTCCGCTTATCGGATCTGTAAAAACATCCGGATCAAT
This sequence comes from uncultured Flavobacterium sp., assembly GCF_963422545.1. NCBI lineage: Bacteria > Pseudomonadati > Bacteroidota > Flavobacteriia > Flavobacteriales > Flavobacteriaceae > Flavobacterium > uncultured Flavobacterium sp. The sequence goes on along the minus strand of NZ_OY730230.1, from coordinate 11,773 downwards.
TTCCTGACCGTCTTTTACGCCTTTAGGTTTTGCGCTTACTAATGCTTTTCCGATGTCTTTAAAAGGCCCTGCAGGATTATCAGAAACTGCCACACCTATTTTTTGTGCTGCTGTGAAATAATAAAAATACTGGTATTTTCCTTTTATCTTTTTCTCAACAATACAAGGTGCCCACGCATTGCGATTTGCCCAGCTTACATCTTTTCTAAGATCAAGAATGATTCCTTCGTCTTTCCAGTCTTTTAAATTATCTGAAGAAAAGGTCTTGAAGTAATTTCCAGACCAACCGTCAAAACCGTCACTTGTTGGGTAGATATAATATTTTTTTGTTTTGTTGGAATACAGAATTTCCGGATCAGCGTAATAACCTTCTAAAACCGGGTTATTGTTTACTTTTGGGTAATTTGCAGGCATTCCCCATTTGTCTGTGATTCTTTTTAATTCAGAGCGGGTAATGGGTAAAATCGTTCCATGACGCGGATTAAAATCCATCGAAATATCATTATCGATTACGGTAAATTTCTCTAAATCTTTGGTTTTAGTAAACTGATATTTTCCTTTTGTATAAACATCATACATCAGGATATATTCGTCTGAATTGTTTAGTTTGAAAACACTTGAACCTTCAACTCCGTCTTTTGTCTGCTGTAAATAATTATCATTTTCAGTCCATTTCCCCGAAGTTAAATCAGTAGTTGTAGCAACTTTTATTCCTGCTGTTTCAGTTTCGGTTTTATAGAAAAGATGATAAACTCCGTCTTTTTCAATTATATCGCCGTCAATGTAGGCTTTTTCAGATTTCGGAACAAATAATAATTTTGGCGCGCTTTCCAGAGCTGTGAAATCTTTATTCGCATAAGCATAATAAATTTTATCTGGCCCTCCGGCATATTGCAGACTGAAATAGATTAAATATTTTCCGGCTTTAGCATCATAAATAGTCTGCGGAGCCCAAACTCGTTTTAAGTTTTCGTTTCTTGAAAAAGCCGTTTGAATATTTACGACGCTGCTTTTCCAGTTTACTAAATCTGTACTTTTTAGCAAAACCATCGCACGATTACTGTCCCAGCCTTTTGAAGAAGTCATATCGGTCAAAACCATATAAAAGGTCTTTCCGTCGTTGCCTCTTAAAATATGCGGATCGCGAACTCCTCCGGTTGAACTGATTGTTTTACTGTCTAAAACTGGTTTATTATCGTTGAGGTGATAATAATGATAACCATCGGCACTTACTGCAAAACGAACGGCTTCTTCTTCAACAGAATTTCCAGTAAAGTACACAAACAAATAGGCTGTTAAATCTTTTTCTGCAATTACAGGCGGAATTCCTTTGATATTCTGGGCTTGTAAAAAATTAAAAATCGATAAAAATAATACAAGACTAAAATGCATTTTCTTCATTATTTTTTACTTTTTAATTGATATAAAACAGAACTATGCGGTTTTAAATTTGCAGAAATTGCTGTTGATGTTGTTTTAGATTTTTCGTTTGTCCACATATTCAAAACATCAGTTTCTCCCGAAATTCCAAGATCAGAAAGATTTACCGAAACATTTTGCAAAGCTGTATCTGAAATATTAAATAATGCCAGATAAACACTGCCGTCTTTTGCATTTTTTGAAATCACGGCAATTTTACCCTCTTTCTGGAAAAGTTGTTTTACGGATGTGCTTTCGTTATGCATTTTCACCACATTTTGGTTCGTTAATAATGATAACGTAAAAGCATCGTTACTTGGTAAATCTCCGCCAAAAAACAACGGTGATTTGAAGATATTGAAAAACGTGATCAATGTATATTGTTCGTCTTTTGTTAAACGAGTCATTCTGTCTTCGCCTCTTTCTCCTCTTACTGAAATACGTCCAAGCGGAATCATATCACAATCCGGCCATGTTCCCGGTGCAATATACGGATACCATTTTTGAGCAACATCCATTAAGTGAGTTATGTGCGGCCAAGTGTCCCAAACATCATCAACCATACGCCACATATTAGCGTGTGTGGTTACGTGCGGTGCGGCTTCGATTGGCGTTTCTCCGGGCGAAGTACTTAAAACAATTTTGCGTCCGCATTTGTCAATTGCACTTCTAATTAAGTTGATTTCGCCTTCGTGATACGGTCTTGATAAATCGTCAATTTTAATAAAATCAACGCCCCATTGTGCATACAATTCAAAAATAGAATTGTAGTATTCCTGTGCTCCCGATTTGTCTGCAACAATTGTATAATTGTCTTTTAACCATTCACATTGCAAAGCGGTGCTATAAACTTGATCTGCTGTAACTCCGTTTGCGCCTTTTATTGGCAATTTGTCTTCAACGGCTTTTTTAGGAATTCCGCGCATAATATGGATTCCGAATTTTAATCCTTTTTTATGAATATAATCTGCTAAAGGTTTGAATCCCTGCCCGTCTTTTGCTGACGGAAAACGGTTTACAGCCGGCAAATATCTTCCGTATTGATCGATTACATAACGCGGGTCTGTCTGGTTATAACCTCCTGCTTTGTCATTTTCTACAAACCATCGAATATCAACAACGATATATTCCCAGCCAAATTTCTTTAGGTTTTTTGCCATATAATCGGCATTGGCTTTTACTTCGTGTTCTTCAACCGTTGGTCCGTAACAATCCCAACTGTTCCAACCCATTGGCGGGGTTTGCGCCCATTGTTTGAAATCGTCTTTTTTGAAAACTTTATTTTGTGCATTGGAACAAATTGATACCAAAACAACTCCTAAAATCAGAGTAATTTTATTTTTTATTTTCATCATAATTTAAAATAAGTGTTATTACAACACTTTAAATATAATAAACTTTTTTAATATCTGTATTCTAAATTAGACCCGACAGGTTTTAAAAACCTGTCGGGTCTTCGTTGACGATTTATCTTATGTCAATTATTTCACATTAACCGTTACCTCAACTGGTTTTAACCATTGGCTTGTAAAGGTTACTTTTATTGGTTGTGTTTCTCCTGTAGACTGAATATAAGCCGCAATATGACCGTGAAATACTCGTTGTACATTATCTGTATAATCTGTCATGTCGCTGTTGTTTCCTGCTTCAAGTCCTAATAAAATTCCCGGCCCGTTTATCGTACAAGTCACTTCGTTATCTGAAAGCATTACAGGTAAACCGTTTTGATCTTTTATTTGAACCATTATTTTGGCAACGCCTTTGTCTTTAGAAATCGTGATATTTTTATCTGCAATAGTCAATTCAACTGGCTGCTGAGTTGTTGTAATTGCATATCTACTTACTTCTTTGTCATTTTTATCTAAACCAATTACTTCTAATTTTCCTGAAGTAAATGGGATATCCCAATAAATAATTCCGTTTTTTTCGTCGTAAAGTTTGGTTTCACCAACCACTTTCCCGTTTAATTCTAAACGTGCTTTTGCTGCATTGGTATAACAAACTACACGAATTTTTTCTCCGTCTTTATAATTCCAGATTGCCCACGCATCTTTAGAAATATCTTTTTCATTTTTTAACGGATAAGTTCCAATATAAGCCATTGGTTTATCTGACCATAATGACTGACGGAAATATCCTCTTGGTTTAATAACGCCCGCAAAATCAACTAAACCGGAATAAAATCCTCTTGAAGGCCATCTTCCAGATTCACCCAGATAATCAATTCCTGTCCATAAAAACTGTCCGAAAATATGTTTGTTGTTTTTTACCGCCAGCCAAGGATCCATATCATGTACATTTTCACTTCCGAAAATGACTCTGTTTGGATATTTTTCGTGATCTGATTGGTATTTACTTTCTGTATAATTGTATCCTGTAATGTCTAAAGCTCCCGGATATTCTGTTTCGTTAGACATGGCAACTCCAGCTAATCCGGCAGTTGTTGGACGTGATTTATCGTATTTTTTTACTGCTGCAACTAAACGTTTTGCAATTGCTCCAAGACGCATTGCATCTGGTGCATCTTTTTTGTAACCTCCGTAAGCTGCCTGTCCAAAACCTTCTTTTCCTTTATCCAAAACCGGATGCGAATACGGATCGTTTGGATAATCTACTTCGTTACCAATACTCCATCCAAAAACAGATAAATGATTTCTGTCACGACGAACAAAGTCTTCTAAATCTTTTTCTGCATATTCTGCAAAAATATCAAACGAACCTTCGAATCCCGGAGTTCCGTAATTCCAGCCTTCTAACCATTTACGTTTTGGAAATTCCCATTCGTCATAAGCTTCGTTTAAAACTAAAATCCCTAATTCATCGCAAAGTTCATAGAAAACCGGTGCTTGCGGATTATGACTTGTACGGATTGCATTTACACCAATTTCTTTAAGTGTTTTTAGTCTTGTTTCCCAAACTTCGCGAGGAACGGCAGAGCCTAAAACTCCAGCATCGTGATGCAGACAAACTCCTTTCATTTTCATCCATTTTCCGTTTAAGGCAAAACCATTGTTTGGATCGAAAGTAAAAGTTCTAAAACCTGTTTTTGTTACGGTTTGATCGATTTGTTTACCATCTTTTAAAACGGTTGTTTTTAGCTGATATAAATTGGGGTTTTCTAAATCCCATATTTGAGGATTTTTCACGCTTAATTTAGTCGAAATTTTTCCGTTTTGATTTGCTGCGACCTCCACTTTAGAAGAAGATTTTACTACAGATTTTCCGTCTTTTGAAATCAATTCGTTTACAATGGTAAGGTTTGATTTTGTTTTTGAATCGTTTTCTACATCAACCTCAACATTTAAAGTTCCTGTTCCGTTTTTTACTTCCGGATAAGCATAAACTCCCCATTGTCCAATATGAACAGGGTTTGCATATACCAACCAAACATCTCTGTAAATTCCTGAACCTGTGTACCATCTTGAATCGGCACTTTGACTGTGATCTACTCGAACAGAAATGGTATTTTCTCCTCCAAATTTTACATATTGAGTTGCATCATAAGCAAAAGAAATATAGCCGTTTGGACGTTTTCCTAAAGAATGTCCGTTGATAAAAACTTCACTTCTGTTGTAAACGCCTTCAAAATATAAATAGACTTTTTCGCCACTTTTACTCTGCGGAATATTTACTGATTTTCTATACCAGGCAATTCCTCCCGGAAGATATCCTGTACAGCTTGCCAGCGTTGGGCTCAATTGTCCTTTTACGCTCCAGTCGTGCGGAACGTTTACAGATTGCCATTTACTGTCATCAAAGGCTGTGTTTTTTGCATCCGGAGTTTCCTGAAGATTGAATTTCCAGTTGTCATTGATTTTTTGAGAATCTCCAAATGATATCTGACTAAATGCCGATAAGCATGAGAAGAGAAGTACGGGTAGTATGATTTTTTTTGTAAACATTTTTTTTCTAGGTTCTAAGTTGCTGAGATGCTAAGGTTCTAAGCTTTTTTTTATGAATTTGTTTTTTTTCTTTCAAGTTTTCAGTCGCAGTTTTCAGTTTTTCACTGTGACTGAGACTATAAACTGCGACTGTAAACTAATATTGAAGCTCTCCAACAAACGTCACTACTGACTTTGCAGGAATTTCTATATTGTCAATTTTCTGAATAGCTGTTCTTTTTAGGTTTGAATTTTCAGAGGTTATATATGGTGTGAATTCGTTGTTTTTTACGGTTCCTTTTGATAAATCAAACTTGTATTTTTGGGGAGATTTTCCGCAGTTAACCGCTACTACAATCAGTTTTTTATTGGCTGTATCTTTATAAGCGGTCAGCATTACATCATTTGCAGCGTCTAATTCGTTTTGGTTTGGAACATCAACTCTCAGCATTCCCGGACGAACAAAAAGAGAATAATTTCCTAATGCCCAAAGCACTTTTGAATCGTGAAATTCTCCATCGTTTTTCACATAATTCGGTTCCGTTCCTCCTTTGCTTTTTCCGTCGTCCAGGTAAATTAAACCGTCTTTGTAATCAACACGGGTTATTGATGTCCACCATTGCCATGAAGCAGCGTTGGCAACCGCAATATCATTATGAATTAAACGTGCTACGAATAAAGCGGTCTGCATTCCTAAATCCCTTCCTCCGCCTGAACCTCCCGGTATTTCAGCTTCTCCCGGATTTTCTAATATGCAATATTCAGACTGCCAATATTTTAATCCCGGATTTTGTTTTATGCTTGCAGCGATTAGCTTTCGGCTTAAAACTTGTTTTTCAACTGGCCACGTTGTAAAATAGCTGTGTCCTAAAATGACATTTTTTACATTTGAGAATTTGGAAATATTCGTTTTTGTTTTTCCAAAGAAATAATCGATTTGATTGTCTCTGTTTTCGCCATTTACATTTTCATATAAATAGTTGATTTGTCCGGCTTCAGCAATCACAATTTCTGTACTCATTTTATTGGCTTTGAGTTTTTCAGAAAGTGATTTGGTCAAAGCATAAATTTCGTCGTTTGTCGCCGGAGTTCCTTCCTGACTGTTTTTGTCTCCGTTATTAGGCATCCATTCCCATTGTGGTTCATTTATTGGGCTTATGTAATCGAATTTGATTCCTTCTTTTTTCTCTAATCCCTGAATACTTTGAACTAAGAAATCGACAAATTTTGGAATTGCACCATCTTTTAGATTCATTTTATTCTTTTGAGATGCAAAAGATAATCCGTTGTTTGTCATAAAAACCGGCGGACTATTTGTAAAAATCAGAAATTTATCGACACCACGTTTTTTAGCTGCCTGCAAAAACCATCTCTGCCCTTCTTGTTTCGAAAAATCGTAAGTTCCGTCAGCATTTAAAAAACATTCGCTTCTTCTCCATTCATCAGAAACTTTGCTGTTTTCGCCTTGTTCTGTACTTCCGGCTCCAAGATTAAATCGCCAGATAGAAAGTCCTATTCCTTTTGGATTTCCTTCTGCATCAATTTCTTTGCTGAAAAGTAAATCTGCAATGGCGTTCTTTTTTTGCTCCGGCCAATTTTTACCCACAAACTGAGTTCTCCAGGCATCAGAACCTCCAAAACCGTCCATGGTTTGTACAACATTATCTGTGCTAATGATAGCAGTTCGCTGTGCAAATGACAGCGAACTTGTTATCAATAAAAGCGAGATATATATTTTTCTCATTTATTAATTCTTTGTAATTTTTTAATGCAATCTTTTCAATTGAGATTTTATTTTTCCACAATCTTGTTAGTCGCAATCTTTTCATTTCAACGGATTGAAATCCGTTGCTACAATATGAATCATTCCTCCGGAATTTTTCTTTAGAAGTTCCGGAGGAACAAAATATATTGTAGGGATGGATTTTAATCCATCCATCGCAATCATAAGTGCAATCCAGTCTAAGCAAAACCTTAGAACCTTTACTTATAAGTACCTACATAAGTCACAACAGCTCTCGCAGGAATTTGAATATTTGTTGCATCAACTGCGACTCCTTTTTTCAGGCTTAAAGTTTCAGAAGTTGTGTAAGGTGTTAATTTACCATCAACTAAAGTTCCTCCCGCAAGGTTTAATTTATAGGCTTTCGCCGATTTGCTGATGTTAACTGCCACAACTACCAGCTTTTTTGTTGCTGCATCTTTGTATGCGGTTACCATTACATCATTCACGGAAGTGGCATTATCTACGCTCGGAATTTGAACTCTTACCATTCCCGGTTTTACGAAGAATGAAAAGTTTCCTAATGCCCAAAGTGTTTTTGAATCTCTGATATAACCATCGTTTTTGCAATAATCTGAATTTCCTGCTCCATTGCTTGCACCATCGTCTACGTGAATTAAACCGTCTTTGTAATCGCCACGGCTAATAGCTGTCCACCATTGCCATGAAGTAACTCCTCCAACAGCAATATCTGTATTGATGATGCGAGCTGTCCAAAGTGCTAAAGACATTCCTAAATCTCTTCCTGCTCCTGCTCCGCCAGGTAATTCTGCAGTTCCAGGACTTTCCAGAACGCAGTATTCAGATGACCAAAGGCTGATATTTCCGGCTCCCTGAATTCTTGAAGCCGCTTGCTGTCTTGAAGAAACCATTTCGTTTAAAGGCCAAGCCTGCCAGTAACTGTGTCCTGAAATTGTTTTTTTGACGTTACTTAATCCACTGATTTTTTTAGTTGAATTGGTTCCAAAGAAATAATCAATCTGGTTGGATCTGCTTTCTTTTCCCGAAACGGTTTTATACAATGATTCGTAAGCTCCTGCTTCTCCTACCACAATTTTAGATTGTAATCCTTTTGATTGTAATTTTGGAGATAAAACATTTACAAAGCTGTAAATATTAGCATTTGTAGCCGGAGAACCTTCTTGTGCTGTTCCGTCCCACTCGTATTGTGGTTCATTAAACGGACTTACATAATCGATTGTCAAGCCTTGTTCTGTTTTTAATTTATCTAAAGAGTTTGCCCAGAAATCAGCTAACTCCGGCATTTTTCCATCTTTTAAATTATAAAATTCTTTGATTGTAGCGTGTGCTTTTCCATTTTGTGTTAAGTAAACAGGCGCGCTATTAGTAAAAGCTAATAATTTTTCAAGACCACGTTCTCTGGCAGCTTTCATAAACCAAACCTGTCCGGCTTGTTTGTTCATGTCATAAGATACACCATCTGTTGTGAAACATTCTGTACGTTTCCATTCGTCACTGATATCACTTGCATCTCCTTGTTCTGAACTTCCTGTTCCCAGATTAAAACGCCATAATGATAATCCGATTCCTTTTGGATTTCCATCGGCATCAAAATCTTTGCTGAATAGTAAATCGGCTATTTTATTTTTTTTATCCGAAGGCCAATTTTTACCTATAAAATTACATTGCCACGCATCTGAAGCTCCAAAACTTTCCATTGTTTGAAGATTTGCATTCAGATCGATACTTAATTCGGCTGTAGTATTTTCAGCATTTGAATTGTTATTATTTTCTGAGTCGCAACTCACTAAAAATGAGTTTGCGAAAAGTAAGCCTGCACATAGCAGACTTACTTTATTTTGTATGTTAAACTTCATCTTAATAACCAGGATTTTGTGTAATTAAACCTCCACTTAAATCAATTTCTAACTGTGGTATTGGCCATAATAAATTTTTAGCCGGACTAAAATTGATTCCTTTGTCTTGCGATTCTCTTAAATTGGTGGTTTCATAAGGATCTGTCGAGCTCAGATTGTACTGAACAAAAGTTCCGTTTGGTCCCATTAAACCTTCAATTACAGGTCTTCCTGTTGATGGATCTTTCTCGCGGCGAATATCATATAAACGCAATCCTTCAAATGCCAATTCTAAACGACGCTCTTTATAGATTTGTTTTAAAAGCGTTGGTCCTGCCAATCCTGTTTTGGGATCTAATTTTACACGCGCTCTGATGATGTTGATATCTGCCAAAGCATCTCCGCCAATATGATAATTTGCTTCTGCTCTTGTCAGGTACATTTCGGCTAAACGAATCAACGGAATGTTTAATGGTAAGTGTCCGTCTTTTTTGTCTAATGCACGACGCGTTGCTACGGGAATATAGTATTTACGACAAATACGCCCTGATTTATTATCGTTTAAACTGAATTTGTGTGTTGGGTTTAAAACTTCATCTCCATATGCTGCTTCACCCCATTTTGTAATGGTGCTTCTGCGACGGATAACATCATTTTCAGAAAGATATGCATTTTCTAAATCGCTGGTTGGCATACACCATCCCCATCCGTCAATAACATCTGCAGCATCATTACTTGGAAAATATTTTTTGTCTTCTCCTCTTGCTCCAGATAATGTTGGTAACATCGATCCTAAACTTTTATCTTGTACGGATGATGATTGCGCTTCTAAAATAGATTCTACTCCGTTATGATTGTTTACATTCCAGATGTTTAAGAAATCCGTTTCTAACGAATAAGGTCCTTCTGAGATAACTTTGTTTGAATATTGTTTTGCTTCTGCCCATTTTTCCTGAAATAAAGATACACGGGCTAATAAGGCATACGCTGCCCATTTGTTTATTCTTCCTTGTCTGTTTACCGGAATGTTTTCTAATTTTTCGGCAGATGCTTTAAGGTCGGTTTCAATTTGTGCATAAACATCGGCAGCCGGACTACGTTGTAATTTCAAATCGGCTGTTCCAAGAGATTTTGTGTATAACGGAACTCCTCCAAAAAGGTTTACTAATTCGTAATAACAATAGGCACGAACGAATAATGATTCTCCCATATATTGATTTTTTTGAGAATCAGATATTGGCGATGCAGCCATTTTTTCTAAACCAATATTAGCTGATTGAATGGTATAATAATGAGCGGTATAAATACTGTTCATATCTCCCATATTATCTGGCGTAATAATATATTGCGAACAAGGTCTGTGCGCTGAATTATCCTGACCTGTATTTCCCATCCAGGCATCGTCAGTAGACATTTCGTTGGTAACTCTTGGTGCAAGTAATGCAAACCAATCGTTAGGAATCAGCAATCTTCGCGTTAATTCATTTACATAATTCTCGCATTCTTGTCCTGTTTTAAAGTAGTTCTCCAGAGTTTGTGTACCTCTTTCTTCTTTTTCGATAAAATCACTGCATGAAATTGCAAGTGCAGCAAAAGCTATTATTGATACTATTATTTTTTTCATGTCGTTTTTTATTAAAATGCTACATTAAGACCCATCAAAATTGTTGGCTGAACCGGATAGTTCCATCCTCCAAAACCTGATCCTTTAACTCCATCGTCTTGTTTAGGATCTCCACCTGCAACTTCCGGATCAACACCTGAGTAGTTTGTCCATGTCCATAAATTTTGACCTGATAACGATATTCTCAATTTGTCTAAACCAAATTTGTTGTATAATGAAAATCCAACCTGAAGGTTTTTCATGCGCACATAAGAACCATCTTCTACATAAAAAGAAGAGAATTTGGTAAAGTTTTCGTTGTTATCGTCTTTAGACAAACGCGGAACATAGTTTGAAGTTCCTTCGCCATGCCATGCCATTTGGTCTAATCCGTTTACTTTGTTGGTTAAACTTGTACCGTTGTATAAATCTGAAATGTTTTGATTTACGATGTCGTTTCCAATACTTGAGTAGAAATTTGCTACTAAATCAAATTGTTTATAGGCAAGGGTTAAATTCAATCCTACATTGTAATCTGGCCAAGGAGAACCTATTTTAGTTCTGTCTTTATCGTCTAGTTTTCCGTCACCGTTTACATCTTTAAAACGAATATCTCCCAGTTGTGCATACGGCTGTAATTTTGTTCCGTGTTCGTCAGTATGAGCATTTAATTCGGTTTGATTCTGGAATAATCCATCAGCTACATATCCGTAAAAATATCCAGGTTCTTCACCTTTTACTGTTAATGTTCTGTTTCCGGCTCCGTATAATTTTTCGCCATCAGCAGATAGTGACAACATTTTTACATTTACTGTTGTAAAAGTTACATCAACTCCATATGTGAAATCTCCTTTTTTATCTTTATAAGAAAGCAGTAAATCGATACCTTTAGATTGCATTGAACCTACATTTGTCCAGATTGTTGAATATCCAGGGAATCCACTGTATGTTGGAAATTGTTTCTTAAACAACATATCTTCTGTTTTCTTTTGATAATATTCTAACGAACCTGAAAGCTTGTTTTTCCATAATCCGAAATCAAGTCCAAAGCTCATATCTTCTACAGTTTCCCATTTGATATCTTTATTCGCCATTGATGACGGGAACGAAGTATCTGTAACCACAGATCCAATAGGATAAAAACCTTGCCCAATGTTTGACTGATAAACTGCTGTTGGCAAACCTTGATTTCCTACTTTACCCCAACCTGCTCTAAATCTTAAATCGCTCAAGACCTCTTTTGTAGATGACAATGAATCCTTCGTTTAAA